>JACDEN010000133.1 GCA_013816415.1 Planctomycetota bacterium | reverse complement strand
GATCATCGGCGGATGACCCGCTGGGCGTTCAGGGCGAGCGTTTCCAGGGTCAGCTCGGTATCGCTGCCGGTTTGCCGCAACTGTCGCTGGGCCAGGATCATGCCATGGAGCAGCCGGACCAGGTTGGGCTTGCCGAGGTCACGCGCCCGCTTGCGCGCGTAGTAGAGGTTGCCGCGCCCCTTCATGCCCGACCAGGACATCGCCTCGGAGTCGTCGGAGGACTCGCAGCAGGCGATCAGCTTGCGCGTCTCGGTGGTCAGCGCCGACAAGGCCTGCTGGGGTGCGATGCCGCTGCCCGCATGCAGCAGCTCGATCGCGCGCCGGGCGTTGCCGTCGAGCACGGCGCCGGTGAATTCATAGATCGGCCGCTCCCCGGTTCCCGAAGCCACGGCGTACACCGCCTTCGCCGTGAGCGGCCCGCCAGCCACGTACAGCGAGACCGTGTCGATGGTCGCCAGCAGGGCATCGACCTCGAAGCCGACGTGTTCGACCAGCTCCTCGGCGACGTCGCGCGGACGCTCGACCGCCTCATGGCGCGATGACAGCCGGCCGCACAACCAGTCGATGATCTCCTTGGGTCCAGGCGACTCGACCGCGATGAGGGTCCCGCGCGAGCTGAGCGCCTTGGCGAGCTTGGATTTTCCGTCCAGCGCCGACGCGACGAGGAGGATCACGCCATTGGCCACCGGCTTCGCGGCGGCATCGGTGAGCACCTCGTTGTGGCGTTTGAGGTATTTGTCATCGGCCCGCAGGACCCAGAGCGTGGCCGGATCGAAGAGCGATGGCGTATCCAGATCGATCAGGATCCCCGGCAGGTCCGCCGGCTCGCTCAGCCGCTTCAGCGGTCCGTTCCAGCCCTGCAACACGTCCGCCAGCGCCTCGTCCCGCAGCCGCGAACTGTCGCTGACCACCGCATGGACGCGATGGGCGATCAGATCCGGCATGGAAGCGGCCTCGGGTTCGGAAGCATGCCGGCAGTATCAGCCGGGATCTAGAGACGGAAGTGCTCGCCCAGGTATTCCTGCCGGACCGAGGAATTGGCGACGATCTCGTCCGGCGTGCCTTCGGCGAGGTTGCTGCCGGCCTTCATCACGTACAGACGGTCGACCATCCCAAGGATGGCCTCGGCATGGTGGTCGGTGATCAGCACCGCGACGCCTCGCTTGCGCAGGGTATGGATGATCGCGGTGATGTCGGCGCGGCTCTTGGGATCGACCCCGGCGAAGGGCTCGTCGAAGAACAGCAGCTTCGGCTCGACCACCAGGGCGCGGGTGATCTCGAGGCGGCGGCGTTCACCACCCGAGAGTCCACGGGCGAGATTGTCGCGCAGGTGGCTCAGGCCCAGCTCCGACAGCAGCTGCTCGCTGCGCTTCGCATGTTCGGAACGGGGATAATGCTGCTCGAGGATGATCCGGACATTGTCGTCGACCGAGAGCTGGGAAAAAACCGTCGGCTCCTGGGCGAGATAGCCCATCCCGAGGCGCGCGCGCGCGTACATCGGCATACGCGTGACCTCGCGGCCATCGAAGTGGATCGTCCCAGCATCGGGATGGAGCAGCCCCACCACCATGCGGAAGGTGGTGCTCTTGCCGGCGCCGTTCGCGCCGAGGAGCCCGACGATCTCCCCTGGCTCGACCCACATGTTGAAACCCGAGACCACGAAGCGGTTCCCGAACCTTTTGGACAGCCCATTGACGGAAAACAGGGTCATTGTTGAAAACCGGGGAGGTCGTCGATCCGTAGGGAACCGTGTTGCGATGATCCCTGGCCAGGACGGATCATCGCTGATCGACTCAAGTCTTTATTTTCTTGTAGGTTACAGGAAATCATCTGGGGGCCGCAGGGTGAGCGCGCTCCATTCGGAGCAGTTTGAATCCACACTGTTTCAAATGTTTCTCGCGGTGGATAACCCGCGTGAAAACCGGATGGTTCCGCTCATTTGACCACGCGCCAACGATTGGGGGGCAGGACCACCGCGATCGCATGCCCCCGCAGGTTCGCCTCGGGCACCCACCCCCAGGCCCGACCGTCCCAACTGGTGGGGCTGTTGTCTCCGAGCATGAGGTAGGCTCCCGGCGGCGCGGTGACCGCGGTCTCGGGGCTGAAAGCCCAAGGGGAGGAACCGTCCTTGGCGCCGAACTGCTTTCGCACCGAACTGATGTCGTGGAGCTTGCTCGCGTCCTTGTCGCGCTGCTCGGCGCTGGGCTGGTCCTGCTGGAGCCGCGCCTCGTATCCGGCCTTCTCTTCTGCCTCATTGGTGAGTACCCAATTGCTCGTGTAATGGACGTCGCGCTGGACACTCAGGTTTGATACCGCCAGGCTGCCGACGCCCGAGAAGGCGAAGGTGGTCCGGAAACGCAGCGGGTCCACCGCAGGGACGTCGATGCGGGCCTTCTCGCCACCGTCGATGGAGACGATCACCTGATCGTCGAGATGCGCGAGCGCGACCTCGTGTCCGGCAACCGCGTCCGCACCGGACGCCAACGGATGGTCCGAGGCGAGTTCGTCGACGCCGGACAGGATCCATCCCTGGGATGAGAGCGCGAGGCGAACCCCCTGCCTGGCGCCATGACGCAGCACGAGACCGCAATCGCCGGTGAGCGACGCGATGCGAGCCACGACGCGCACGTCACCCACGAATTCCTTCTGGCAGGCGTTGAGGACGGTCTTGCTCCGGCCACCGTTATCGAGGTCCGCACTGGTGAGACGCTGCACCTCCCAGTTGTCGAGATCCCAGATGTTCCCGATGATCCCGCGGTCGTAGGTGAATTGCGGCTTGGTCATCGACACGTCGACGAGGATCCCCTCGTCGACTCCGGGGATGCGCTTCACCCGCACCAGCCCCGGCTTGACGTAGAGATTTCGGAACGGCTGGGTGAACGCGATCGGTCCATCGGGCGCCAGGGCGGCATCGAGGCCTCCGCCGGGGCGTGCCGAGATGGTGCTGCCGCCAGCCGTGGCCCAGGGCAGGTAGCCGGGCTCCGCGTCGGTACGGAAGACCTCCTGCCAGAGCGCCTCCTGGACTTTGGCGGGCTTGCGCGAGGGCAGGAACCTTCCATCGGACTGCTTGAGATAGATGTTGCCGTTGGCCAGGTAGAAGATGTCGCCCGGCAGCACCACGCAGCGCTTCACGAAATTACGGTACATCAGCGGACGGATCAGCGGGATGTCGAGCCGTTTGCCATCGGCGTCGATCGCCGGCCGGGCGTCGTTGTTGCTGCCTTCAATCTCGGGCTGCGGGAACTGGAACACCGTCACATCCCAGCGGTGGACTCCGGTGAACCGCACGAACAGCTTGTCGACGACCACATGGTCGCCTTTGAGGAATCCCGGATCGCCATACAGCATCGGCTCCATCGAGCCGGTCGGGATGCGGAACGCCTCGATGATGAAATGCCGGATCGCCATCGCGACCAGGAACGCGAAGATCCAGTTCTCGCAGGTGCGGTTCAGCCAGCGCTGGGCCTCCGGCAGGCGGGCCTCGTAGTCGGCCGGTTGAACAGCGGTCGTATCCATCGGCGCGCCAGTGTCGCTTCGCTGAAGTGAGTGCAACGCCAGAAGCGATCAGCCGCGGAACAGGTCGCGCTCCTGGACCTGCATCCAGCGGCTCAGACGCCTGGTCACCCACGCATCCTGCAGGCGCGGAGCGAGGTGCGCCGGGGCGATCAGCGGCGATCCGAAGCGGATCTCGATGCGTCCTCCGGACAGGCGCGGCAGGATGGCGCCCCGCGGCCAGCACAATTCCGTACGGTGCACATACACGGGGATGACCGGCACGCCGGCGCGCCGGGCGAAAAGGGCCGGGCCATCGCGCATGGTCCCCACCCGGCCGGTGCGGGTCCTGGTCCCCTCGGGAAACACCAGGACGGATATGCCATGCCGCAGCCGATCGACCGCGCCTTTCATGCTCGACATGCCCGGGTGCTCGCGGTTGACGGGGATGCCGTGCATCATGCCGAGAAGGAACCGGAAGAAGACATTGTTCCACAGATCGGCGCGAGCGAAATACGACAGCGGATCCCGGACCCACATGCCGACGAAAGGCGGATCGAAGAAGCTGCGGTGGTTGGCGGCGTACACGCAGGCCCCCTCATGGCGGCGCCATGAACGTCGGACCCGCACCCGGAACACGAACAGCACCAGCGGGCGCAGCACGAAGGTGCCGACGGCCTGGATGATGCGCGTCGGAAATGGATGCGGTGACGGCGCCGACATGCCGGCGAGGATCGAAGACGGTCGGGGCAAGGCAACGTCCGTCGCTCGGGTCATCCCTTCGGCTTCGGATCCTTCTTGTAGCGATCGAGCATCAGGTCGGAGAAGTCGCCGCTGCGGTACCGGCTGGGGCCGGTGATCAGGGTGGTGAAGCTGAACATGGCGTCTTCGCTGCGCGGAACGCGGATGAACGGCAGCCCGTGATGCTGGGCGGCCTGCGCGTCCATCGGACTGTCACCGATGAAGACCGATTCCGATGCCTTGATCCTGAAATCCGCGAGCGGGAGGTCGAGGCGCTTGCGCATGCGTCCGCCGTCGAGGGCCTCCGACGCGTTTCCGGCATGGTAGATCGCAGTGATCAGATGCCTGACATTGGCCTCGGTCAGCGCCGAGATCACCAGATCCTCGCCGGCATCGCTGATGACCACCACCGGGATCTTGAGGTCGCGCACGAAATGCCGGAGGAAATCCCCGATGCCGGTGCGCGGAGCATATTTCCGCTCGCGCAGCTCGATGAGCGTCTCGAAGCAGTCGATCAGGATCAGCTTCACGTCGGACGGGATGACCGTCTCACCACCGAACTGGGGCATTCCAGAAGTGTCGGACGGAGTCGCGCGGATCAAGAGGGTTGGAGGAGCCTAACCGGCCTGAGTCCTAACTCCTGAGCGCTGAGACCTGCGTTCAATCCAACGATGACGTTGGATTGAAGGCGGCAGTCGGGGTCGGCTGCAAGGCGCCCGACGACGACGCGTGCTCGTGCACGCTAGGATGGAGGCAACGCCGCAGCCGGCCCCGAATGCCGCCTTCAATCCAGGCTCGCCTGCTCACCCGTGCGGATGACGTCCAGAACCTCGGCCGGAGTCTCGGCGTTGCGCAGGCGGTCCTCGACGTACTCGCTGTTCTCCAGGATTCCCGCGATGCGCGCCTGCAGCCGCTGGTGGACGCGGGCCATGCCGGCGGGCGTGAGCAGCACGAAGAGCAGGTTCGCGCGTTCGCTGGTGCCCTCGACGGGGATGCCCTGATCGGAGCGGATGAAGAGCAGGATCGGCTTGGGCAGCCCCTGGATGCGCGCGTGCGGCAGCGCGACGCCCTTGCCGAGATAGGTGCCGGCGATGCGCTCGCGTTCGAGCACAGCCTTGATCACGGTCTCGACATCGTGGCCGAGGTCGCCGGCGGGGATGCGCGAAAGCGCGATGCGGATCGCACCCGCCAGCGTCATCGCCTCGACGCCGAGAACGATGCGACCGGTAGTCAGCACGTCGCCGAGCTCGATCGGCGCGTCGGCCTCGAACTCGTCGGTGACGGTGCCGATGATCTCCTCGATGATATCCTCCATGGTGATGAAACCGGTCCACGCGCCGGCGGCTCCGATGACGATGGCGACGTGCGAGCGGCGCCTCTGCATGTCAGCGAGCAGGCTCTCGAGCGCGGTCGACTCCGAGGTGATGAGGTATGGCCGCGCGAGCTTCACCAGATCCGGCTCGGGCGCCGCCTGCAGCAGCAGGTCCTTCACGTGGATGATGCCGTAGGGCTTCTCGGCGGTTTCTGAGTCGAGCAGTGGGAAGCGCGAGTAGCGGTAGGTGCGCATCACTTCTAGGTTCATGTCCCACGGCGCGTGCTGGTGCAGGAACCGCACGCTCGAGCGGCGACGCATCGCGTCGGACACCTTGAGCTCGCCGAGCTCGAAGATGTTCTCCATGAACAGCAGGCGGCGGAAGGACATGACGCCGGTGGTCTGCGAGCGGTCGAGGATGATCCGGAGCTCGTCCTCGGAGTGCTCCTCGCCCTCCGTCGTCTTGTGCAGGCCGAACACGCGCAGGATCAGCTGCGAGGCGTTGTTCAGCACCCACAGCGGCACGTAGAAGATCCCGCGCGAGATGCGCAGCGGCACCGCCGTCCAGGTGGCGGCGCGTTCGGACAGGCGCAGCGCGATGAGCTTGGGAATCTGCTCGCCGAAGAGGATGTGGATGCCCGAGACGATGAACACGCCGATCACGGTCGCGATGGTGTGCGCAACCTGCTCGGCATAAACGCCGGCGAGGTGCTCGACGTGCGGCTGGATCAGCATCTTCGCCATCGGCTCGCCGACGAAGCCGAGCGCGATCGACGCGAAGGTGATGCCGACCTGGCAGACCGACAGGTATTCGTCGAGGTTCTCGTTGATATGCTGCACCAGCTTCGCCCGCGCGTTGCCCTGGTTGACCATCTCCTCGATCTTCGAAGCGCGGACCTTCACGGCTGCGAACTCGGCGAGGACGAAGAACGCGTTCAGGAGCAGCAGCACGAAGGCCGCGACGAGGTAGAACGCGATCATCGGGCGCGACCGTGGTCATGGCCACCGGCGTCGGCGCTGCGGATGGACAGCATCACCAGGCTCACGATTCCATGACCGCCAGGGGCCGTTGCCAGGCGGCCTTCAGCACTCCGAGCGGCGCGCTGCAGCTGCCGCCGAGGCCGCGGATCTCCAGCACCGGCGCAGCGGTCACCGACCCGACGATCGCATGAGGGACGCCGGACAGGAGCTTCGCGACCTCCGCGACTCGCTCCTGCGCCACCGTCACCACGATGCGGCTGTTCGATTCACTGAAGAGCAGACGGTCGAGGTGGTCGATGCCCTCGCGTGGAACCAGCGCGGCGTCGATCTCCATGCCGAGGCCCCCTGAGAACGCCATCTCGGCGAGGGTGACGCCGAGGCCGCCGTCGGAGCAGTCGTGCGCGGCCGACACCAAGCCGGCCTGGCAGCACGCCGATACGGCCTCGAGCATCGGCAGCGAGAGGGCGCGATCGAGCTTGGGCACGAT
>JACDEN010000132.1 GCA_013816415.1 Planctomycetota bacterium | reverse complement strand
CGTCACGCGCGGGTGGGTGGGCACGGGATCAGCAGCTGAGAGCGGCAGGGCCAGCGCGAACAGCAGTACAGTCAGGCCGGCCAGACGGATCATGGCCGAGATCGTCGACGCGCGCCAGAGCGGGCAAGCGGTGGGGATCTTCGATCAGCGCCCGCCCGCGCTCGCATGCCGCCGCCGATGCTCGATCGGCGTCTGTCCATACTGTTTCCGGAAGCTGTGGATGAAGTGGCTGGCGGTGGCGAAGCCGCAGTTGCGAGCGATCTCGGCGATCGGAGCCGCGCCTTCGCGCACCAGACGGTCGGCTTCGAACAATCTCTGATGGCGGAGCCAGCGCGCCGGAGATTCGCCGCAGCTCACGGTGAAGGCGCGCGTCAGATGTTCGCGACTGACGCCGAGCTTTGCCGCTACCGCGGCGATCGATGGCGGATCGGCGAGGCGCGTGCGCAGCAGCTCCATCGCCGCGAGCGGAAGATGATCCTCGCCCGCCGCGGCGTCGCGCTGCTGGTCCACCAATCCGCCGATGATCGACATCGCCAGCGCGGCGTTCTCGCCCGCGGGAATCAGGGTGACGCGCGATCCGCGAGCGGGCAGGCGGTGGACCAGATCGGTGACCAGGGGATGTTCGGGGTCGAGCCGCAGGACCGGTGACGTTCGGGCGACCAGTTCCGCCAGCACGCTGATCGCCGCCGAGCCGAAGATCTGCACGAAGACGAAATCCCAGGGTTCGGTGGCATTGTCGGGCAGGCCGTAGGTGAAGTGGCTGCGGCCGGTCAGCAGGCACAGCGCCCGGCCGCGCGGGATCGCCTCGATCCGGCCGTCGGGGTGCCAGAGCGCTCCGCGGCCCCCGAGGGTGATCTGGATGGCGGCGTAACTCGGGCCCGGACGCGGCAGGCGGTGGCGGTAGGCCGCTGTGTCGACGACCTCGCGGCTGATGCGTTCGATCTGTGGCAGGGCAGGCAGGGTGCCTGCCGAGGCGAACAGGGCGGTGCGATGATTGATCACGTTTACGATATCATGCGGCACAATTCCGGCATATCACCATGAATTTTCTGAATATGATCCGATTCGGATATGACTGCAAACGATACCGGAGCCGCCATGCGCCCGCAGCCTCTCGTCGCATCCCCGACCGTGACTCCGACCACTGGCCCGCTGCCGAGCCTGGTCGGCGATTCCGGAACCTTCCGCGCTGAGATCGCGCGCACTCGTCCCGAGCCCGGCCTCGAACTGATCACGGTGACGCTGACGGCGGAGCGCGCGGCGCGTCCGCCGGCCCTGACCCTGACCTGGAATGAGCCGCTGGTCAACGTCGCCGCCTATTGGACCACCTCCGCCGGCAGCGTGAAACCGCTACACGCCGACTGGGCTGGTGGATGGGTGAGCGCGAAGGCCACCAGCCAGGCTCCGGTGGTGTGCCTGATTTCCGGCGGCGGCGACAACCGCCTGTGCATCGCGTGCTCGGATGCGCTCCACCACACACGCATCAAGTCCGGCGTGGTCGAAGAGAGCGGCGAACTCGTCTCGCAGGTGCGCCTGTTCGGCGGCGCGCGCGCCGAGGCCGCGCGCTTCGAGGTCGTGGTGCGCATCGACCGCCGGAGCGTGCGCTTCGAACGCGCGCTCGGCGAGGTCTCGACGTGGTGGGACAGCGCGTGCGGCTATAAGCCGGCGCCGGTTCCCGTGATCGCACGCCTGCCCATGTATTCCACCTGGTACTCGTTCCACCAGCCGCTCGACACCGCGGCAGTCGAGGAGCAGTGCCGCATCGCCAAGGGACTCGGCTGCGCGGCGGTGATCGTCGACGACGGTTGGCAGACCATGGACGCCGGCCGCGGCTACGCCTATTGCGGGGATTGGCGGCCGGAGCGCATCCCCGACATGGCCGGACACGTCGCGCGCGTCCACGCGCTGGGCATGAAGTTCCTGCTGTGGTATTCGGTGCCGTACGTCGGCATCCACAGTCGCGCGTTCCAGCAGTTCCGCAGCCGGCTATTGCGCATCGACGACGGCATCAAGGCGGGGGTGCTCGATCCGCGCTTCCCCGAGGTGCGCGAGCATCTGATCGCGACCTGGGAAAAAGCCGTCGCCGAGTGGGATCTCGACGGGCTGAAGCTGGATTTCGTGGACAGCTTCTCTGACGGCGGAGAGCCGGCGGAGGGCGCCGTCGGCGGCCGCGACCTCGCCAACATCGACGAGGCCGTCGACCGCCTGCTGTCGCAGGCCCTCGCCCGCCTGCGCGCGCGCAAGCCGGATTTCCTGATCGAGTTCCGCCAGAGCTACATCGGACCGGTGATGCGCACCTACGGCAACATGTTCCGCGCCGGCGACTGTCCCGCCGACGCCCTGCGCAACCGCACGTCTACCGTCGACATCCGCCTGCTCTGCGGCGACACCGCCTGTCACGGCGACATGCTGATGTGGCATCCCGCCGAGCCGGTCGAGTCGGCCGCGCTGCAGCTCACCGCGGTGCTGTTCTCGGTGCCGCAGATTTCCGTACGCCTCGACCGCATCCCCGAGGAGCACCGCGAGATGGTCGGCTTCTACCTCGCGTTCTGGCGCGAGCACCGCGACGCGCTGCTCGATGGCGAGCTGCGCGCGGAATCGCCGGAGCTCGGCTATCCGCTGGTCGCGGCGGCGATTGCCGGCAAGCGCGTCGCCGTGGCCTACGCCGCGGTGACGGTGCCCCTCGGAAGCGAACGCGACACGCGGCTGGTCAACGCTACGCGCGGCGACCAGCTGACCGTGTCGTGCGCGCGCGATCTGGGCGAACGCCGGGTGCGCGTCCACGACTGCCGAGGCCGCCTGGTCAGCGATGGTCAGCGGCGCTTCGCCGCCGGTGCGCACGCCTTGGCGGTGCCGCCAGCCGGCATCGCGTCGATCAGCCCGGCCTGAGACCAGCTCCGCGAACCATCCGCCGCGTCTTCCCCGAGGATTCCATGCGCGTGCGTTGATCGTCCCCGGTCACTTCTTCGCGGCGACCTGCGCGTAACGGTAGTACACCTCGAGGCTCAGGCAGCAGTAGGCGGTGCTCAGCGTGCGGCCGACGATCGCGCCAGGGAACTGCTTCTCGTTGAAGTCCCAGCTGCCGTCGAAGCATCCGTTCCCCTTGCGCTGCGACTGCACGAGCAGATCGCGCGCGGTGGCGTTCCATTTCTTCCAGCGCTCGCCGCCGATCTGGAACATCGACAGGGTGTTGTAGTACAATTTGTAGGTGTTGCAGGGGTAGGCCTTCGGGAATTCGTGGTCCATGATGTCGTTCGCGAAGGTCTCGAGCATGGTGTCGCCGGCGTGGTGGCCGAGGAACACTGCGCACACCGCGCCGACGCAGGTGAGGTCCCAGCTGTCGAGTGCGCGCGCGCCTGGGGCCGGCGCGGCGGCGATCTGGATCGCCCTGGTGACCGAGTCGATGGTGTAGGGGAAGCGCGACTGTCCGGTGTACGGGTCGAGCTTCGCCCACTCGGGATTGGTCGCCTTCCAGGTCTGCTCCAGCCAGACCTTGGCCCCTTCCATGCCGGTGCCGATCGACAGCTGCGCCGCCAGGCAGCTCTTGAGCGCCATGACATTCCAGCCGGTGACCGACGAATCGTTGCGGGCGGTCGGGCCGAAATAGTCCCAGCCGAAGCCGTTGCCGTAGCCGGCGTCCTTCGCGCCGGCATTGGCGAGGTCGCGATTCTGCCGCGCGAGGATCGAGTCGGTCGCATGCTGGGCCGGCGCCTTCAGCGCCGGATCGCCGGTCATCGCGTAGGCCTCGGCCAGCGCCATGGTCGCGACCGCGTTCTCGTAGTTGCTGGTGCCGAGCACGCCGTCGGGCTTCTGGATCGACAGCAGATAGTCGAGGCCCTTCTTCACCGTCTGCTTGTACTTGTTCGGCGTCTGGTGGTCGTAGCCCGCGCCGAGGAAGCACAGCACCGCGTAGCCCGTGATGCCGACCGTGGCGGTGCGATCCGCCCACGAGTTCACCCCCGGCTCGCATTTCGGATCCTCGGTGCAGTTCGCCGGGTAAGCCGCGAAATCCCACATTCCGTTCGGGCTCTGGTGCTTCTTGAACCAGCGCAGCGACGCGTCGACCGCGCTCTCGCTGCCCTTGCTGCCGCCGAAGCGTCCGACCGCGCGCTTTTTGCCGCCGCCGCTGCGCGCCCCGAACATGCCTGCGGATCCGCCGCCGGCGCCGATCGCCATGAACGCGCCGCTGCCGCCGGTCTCCGCATCGGCCACCGCCTCCTCGCGGCCCTTGGCGACCGGGCTGTCGCTCTCCTCCTCGCGCTCGGAAATCTCCACCGGCAGGTCGAGCTGCGAGATCGGATTCGGATGATCGGATTCCGCTTCGACCTCGAGCTGGATCTCGGTCTGCAGCGTGCGCTCCTCCTTCGGTTTCTCCTCCTTCTTCGGCGGCGGCTCGATGGTGGCCACGCGCACCGGGGGGACGTCGACCTCGGGGACCGTGACCAGGAAGTAGATCGAAGCCATCAGCGCGATCAGCAGCGTATGGAAGCAGAAGCTGATCGCCCACCCGGCCCAGCCGGCTCCGCGTCGGCGTTGACCACCCTCGTCGTCCGCGTCCTCGACCGGCTCCTCGTCGAATTCTGGTGCGCGCTCGTCGATCGTGGCTGCGGTCATGGCGTTCTCCTGCCGGTGGTGACGGCGCCAACCATACGTGCGGCTATCCCACTTGGGATGGTTCGGGCAGCTGGCCTTTTTGCACAGGGAGGCTGGATGCCGCGACCGGCGACGCGCCCGTGAACACGATCGGAAACCCGCGGCCGCTCGCGCAGTGGCGCGTGCGCCCATCCATGTAGCAGCAGCTGAACGCCCGGCGCGGGATGTCGGTGCGGTTCACGTCGCTGCGGTGGAGCAGCCAGTTGTGCAGGAGCACCGCCTCGCCGGCCGCGAGTTCGAGGTGCACGAGGCGCTCCGGCTGGCAGTGCCGGGCTTCCAACTCGCTGGAAATCGTGTGTCCGTACGCGCTCAAGAGGCCCAGGCGGTGGCTGCCGGGGATGATCTGCACGCAGCCATTGCCGATGGTCGCAGGGTCGAGCGCTGTCCACACCGTCAGCAGGGGATCGCGGTCGAGACCCCAGCTGTCGCCGCCGTCCTGGTGCCATGGCAGCATCGTCCCTTTGCGCGCGGGCTTGTTCATGAACATGGCGCGGAAGATCGCGATCCCGCCCACGCCGTACGCCCGCGCGCAGGCGTCGCGGAAAATCGGCGTGCTCATGTAGTCGCGGAACAGAGGATCGGTCTCGAGGTTCTCGATCTTGCGGTAATCAAGGCGCGTGCCTTTCGAGCCGGTGGTCATCTCGGCCATCGCGCCGTAGTCGCCGCCGAGGTCGACCTGCATCATCAGGCGGTCGCCGGAGCGTCGCCCGAGCATGTAGGCGTCGATGCGCTCCTGCAGGGCGGCCAGCGCGGTGGCGTCGAGCATCGGCCCCAGGCGCAGATAGCCGTCCCTTTCGAAGGCGTTCCAGGTGGCGGTGGTGAAGATGGAGTGGGTGTTCATGCCGCGCATCATGCGCACCCGGCACAGGTCCGGCCATGGAGCCGGTGAAAGCGTTTTTGGATTTTGTGAACGTCGCGCTGCGAGCGGACCGTCACCCGCTGAACGTCAGCTTGGATTTCCTGAACCGGCGTGGTCGCGCCAGTCGCTCGGCGTCCGCCCGTAGCGCTTGCGGAAGACGCGGCTGAAATACGCGGCGTCGCCCAGGCCGACCCGGGCGCCGATCGCGGCGATGGTGAGCACCCCGTCGCGCAACAGCGAGGCGGCGCGCTGCAGGCGCATGTCGGACAGGCACGCGAGCGGGGTGAGGCCGAGCGCGGCGGTGAAGCGGCGGTTGAGGTGCTGCGGCGAATACCCGGAGCGCTTCGCGAGGTCGCCGAGCGACAGCGGCTGTGCGAGGTGCCGCTCGAGATGCTCGAGGATCTCCACGACCAGCGGGTCGAGCGGATTCGCGCGCAGCGCACCCGCGGCGTGGTCGTGGCGCAGCAGCTCCTTCGCGACCAGCGGGCCCCAATGCGCGAGCATGGCCGTCGCGGTGTCGCGTTCGCGATCGACCTCGCCGATGGCCAGGCGCATGATTGCGTCGAGCCGGCAGCCCGCGGCGACGCGGCGCTGGCGCGGCGGCACCAGCAGCGCGAACAGATCCTGGCCCCCGGGCAGCGTCGCGAGCACATGGACGGATCCGATGGCCATGCGCGCCGACGCGCTGCGCGCGTGGTGCCGCACGCCCGGCGGCACCAGCACCAGGTCGCCGGTCTCGAGGACGTGGTCGACGCCGTCGATCGTCCACACCGCGCGGCCCTCCTGGGCGTGGATGAGGTTGTAGTCCGGCACCGTGCGTTCGAGCAGCACGTAGGAGTCGTCAGCGGTGGTTGGACGCGAGCAGATCCACGTCGACACGTGCGCGTGTACCAGGGCGAAGGCGAGCAGGTGCTCGGCATCCGGTGCAGCGGTCGGCGGTTTGCGGCCGCGAGCGCTCACCGGCTACGCATCCGCGACCACGTCCTTCCAGGCAGCAGGATCGAAACCGACCACGGCGTGCTTCTTCGTCAGCGCGAACGGCCGCTTCACCAGGTTGCCGTTGGAGGCGAGCAGCTTCAGCGCGTCGGCCTCGCTCATGGTCGCGAGCTTGGCCGAGAGGCCCAGCGTGCGGTAATCCTGGCCGCTGGTGTTGAACAGCCTGCGCACCTCGCCGCCGTATTGCGCGAGCATGCGCTTGAGCTCGGCGACGGTCGGCGGCGTCTCGCGGATCGCTTTCACCTGGTAGCGCGCGCCTTTCGCATCGAGGTGCTTGAGCGCCTTGCGGCAGGTGGAGCAGTTCTGGTAGGCATAGACGGTGATCATGGCGGAATGCTAGCAGGCCGCTGAAAAAGCGGACTGCGGGGGCCCGGGGGGCCTTCCAATGCTGTTCACTTACCAGGCGTCGTAAAATATGATTTGACAATCCGTTGAGAAAAATTTTTAGGCCTCATGGGCCCTTCTCAACCGAACGCGATCATCTCCACCTTCCTCCACCTCGCGCTCA
>JACDEN010000710.1 GCA_013816415.1 Planctomycetota bacterium | reverse complement strand
AGGTAGGCGCGATGTATCGCGGCGATGATGGCGGCCTGCGTGAGCGTCAGGAGGTCGTTGTTGCCGCGCACGTCGCTGGCCCAGGCGGCGAAGCGCTCGCCGCGATAGTCTGCCTCCTCCAGGCCATACGTCTGGATCATCGTGCCCATCGCACCATCGAGCACCAGCACCCGGCGGGCCAGCAGGGGCTCGAGCTCGGCCAGGCGCATTGCGCGCGACCGGGTGACAGGTGAGGCGACAGGAGTGGCGAGAGCGGACACAGCGTTCTCCGGAATGCGAAAAACCCGAAGCTAAAACAGCTCCGGGTTCCGGGCGTTTTAGCGGTTATTTAACGTGGTCGCAATAGGCGCAAATCACCACGGAACAGTTGTGTCACCAATCTAAGCTTCCGGACCACGATTCGGCAATCCGAGCGCAATTCGCGCCTGCGCCTCCGTGACGCCCTTCACATCGAGCACCTTGCTGCGGCTCGCGTGCCCCGACACGAGCATGATGGCGCGTGTCGGCACGTGGAGCTCACACCGTGGGGCCGGCGAGGAGTCGGAGCACGAGCGGTTCGAGGATCCACGAGATCAGGATCCACGCGACCATCGGACTGAAGTCGAAGGGGCCGAAGCTGGGCAGGAACGTGCGGATCGGCCGGACGAGCCAGTTCGTGAGCGCATGCGCGGTTCGCGCCGGCCATCCGGTCGGCGACAGGCGAATCCATGATCCGACGACCCTGACGATGAGCGCGAGCTTGAGCACGCCGAACAGAACTCGCGCAGCCGCATATGCCCAGTCAGACGGACCGCCGCGCGCCAGCACCGCGAGCATCGCGATGCCCTGTGTCACCCAGCCGAGCAACCAGAGGATCACCAGTCCGAGCACGATCACGATGCCAAGCAGCCAGAGCGGCGCGTCCTGGGGATTGCCGCCCGAGCGGATGATGCGCCGCTCGATCGGCTGCAGCAGCGGGTCGCTCGTACGGCGAACGAAGCGCGGCCACGCGCCGAACGCGTTGAGGGTGCGGCGTCGCACGGCCCAATGGGTCGCTGCGACGACGAGCGAACACGCCAGCGCGGCGACGATGACCCCGCGAACGACGAAATAGACCGTGGGAATGATCGTCACGCGTGGCTCAGCGGGACCCGGCTGAAACGAGCAGCACGCGCGCCGCGCCATCCGTTCCGACACAGGTCAGGGGAAAGCGGCCCTCGTTGAGCGCAGCGGCTTCGAGGATGTCCGAGGCCGCGGTGCAGGAGGCGATCGCGCGCGATGCCGGCTGGCGAAACGCGACCGTCACGGTGAGGGTCGCGGCGGTCGAGATGAGGCGCCGCACTGTGGCGGGCGTGAGCGAATCGATGCCAATCTGGGCGACCGACACCGGATATCTGCCGCGGTGCGAACCCCGGTATTCGGTGGCGCGGTCGATAATCTCGAACAGCTCGCGGCCGAGCGATTCCGCATCCGCGGCGACGGGGTCGAGCGGCGGCGCGGCGGCGCGACCCCCGCGATCGGATTCCGCTTTCCGGCACGCTCCCGCGGCGCCGAGCAGGAGCAGCAGCGCAAACGCGCGCCTGCAGCGGGTTGGCGTCATTCCACCGCGAATTCGCGATTGAACACGACGGGGAAGCTGAACGTCTTCGCGCGGCTGCGCGTCTCCATGAGGTCGGCGATTCGCCGCAGGCGATCGGGAATCGCGAGGATCTTCTCCTGCGCCTTCCGGCCCATCTCGTTGAGGCCGGAGACCGTATCGATGCGCCAGTAGCGGATCTGCTCCTGAACGATTTTCAGGTAGTCGCGCGGGCCGTAGATACCGGAGCGCCGGATCACGTCGGCGAATTCCTTGTAGCCGGGTATCGTGAGCCCCGGCATGTCGATCGCCGGCAGGATGAACGATGCCGAATGAAGCGCCTGGTCCGGATCGCGCTTGAGGATTTCGGCGAAGACGGTTCGATAGAACGTGAAGTGGCGGGCTTCCTCGCGCGCGACGTGATCCAGGATCTTGCCCAGCATCGGCTCGTATTCGCCGATGCGCCGGCCCGTCTCGGCATGCGAGAACTGGGTCGCTCGCTCCTGCACCGTCGTATACACGAACACGCGATAGGGGTCGTGGTCCCACGTGGGATTGAATCCCGCGCGCAGGTACTCGAACTGCATCTCCTCGAGCTTCCGCTGGTCGAACAGCCGGGTGTCGCGGGTGTAGTCGTGCAGGATCTGCCCATGGCGATCCTCTTCCGCCGTCCAGAGGTTGTTCCAGGCGCTCCAGTGGCTGTCTTCACCGAGGTATACGGCGAGCAACCGATGGAAGTGTGGCAGGCCTTCCTCAGTCAGCAGGTTGAGCGCCAGCGCCGCACGGGCCGAATCCGGGATCCCCTCGGCCCGCTTGCGGAGCGCGGCTTCGTGCGCATCGGGGCAGGTATCCGGGGGCGGGCCCATGAGGTC
>JACDEN010000709.1 GCA_013816415.1 Planctomycetota bacterium | reverse complement strand
CGCCAACCGCACCTGGGTCGGCGACGACGCCGTGCCGCTGCCCCAGCCGGCGGTGGGACTGGTGGTCAGCCTCGACGATGGCCTGGTCATCCCGGTGATCCCGCCCGCGGCCGATCTCGCCGCACTCGCCACCGCGCGTCACGCCGCGGTCGAGCGCGCGCGCGCCGGAACGGCGATGACCAACGACCGCTGCGCCACGTCGCTGAGCAACCTCGGGCAGGGCCGCGTCGACGCCTTCAGCGCCATCATCCCCCTCGGGCAGAGCAGCATCCTTGCCGTTGGTCGTGCGTCTCCGCGGCCCTGGGTCGTCGACGGCGCGCTGACGGTGCGCACGACCATGCGCCTGTGCCTGTCGGTCGACCACCGCGTGCTCGACGGGCAGCCTGCCGCGGAATACCTCGGCCGCATCGTCGAGCTGATCGAACAGCCGTCGCCGCTCGCCCGCTGATCCTGCTCGCTCCACCCGTCCCGAAAGGCGCACCGCCATGCCCATGACCGTCGATCTGTCGGGAAAGATCGCGCTCGTCACCGGAGCGGGCCGCAACATCGGGCGCGCGATCGCCGAGACGCTCGCCGCCAACGGCGCCACCGTGGTGTTCACCGACCTGAAGCTCGCCGATGTCGAAGCCGCCGCGCAGGGCGTGCCGCGCGCTGCCGCCATGGCCCTCGACGTCAGCGACGAGGCCGCCGCCGCCCGCGTGGTCGCCGATACCATCGCCCGCTTCGGCCGTATCGACATCGTCGTCAACAACGCCGGCATCAACACCGCGACGCGGGTACCGGTCGACCAGTTCCCGCGCTCGGAGTGGGACCGCATCCTCGCCATCGACCTCAGCGGCTTGTTCTTCGTCAGCCGCGCCGCCGCCGGCGCGATGCGCAGGCAGAAGAGCGGCCGCATCATCAACATCACCTCGGTCGCCGGCCTGGTGCCGCTGCGCCTGCAGTGCGCGTTCACCGCGGCCAAGGCCGGGGTCGTCCAGCTCACCAAGGCGATGGCGATCGAGCTCGGCGGCGACGGCATCCTGGTCAACGCCATCGCCCCAGGCTCGATCCTGACCGATGGCACCAAGCAGCTGTTCTACGGCGACCCCGCCGCCGCCGAGAAGGCGAGCCGCATGCTGTCGCACGTCCCCCTCGGCCGTCCCGGTGCGTGCGCGGACATCGCCAACGCGGCGCTGTTCCTGGCCGCACCCGAGAGCGGCTACGTCACCGGGCACGTGCTCACCGTCGACGGTGGCTGGACCGCGGGCTACACCCGGGATTTCTGACCGGATGTACCTTTGCCGCGCGCCTCGCAGAGTGATAGGAGGGTTTTCGGAGCCCCGTCGCTTGACCCTGGCGGCGTAGAACCTTCGGGCAAACGTCGTGCGGCGCTCGGTCGATTCATGGGTTATATTGAATGACCATGCCATCCGATGCGCAGAGCACTGCCGTCATCCTCATCGTCGACGACAATCCTGGCGACCTCAGGCTGGCCCGCGAGGTGTTCGAGGAGGCCGGCGTGCCGGCGCAGGTCGCGTCGGCGGCGGACGGCGTCGATGCGGTCAGCATGCTGCGCGCGGTCATCAACGGGACGGTCCCCGCGCCGGTCCTGGTCCTGCTCGACATCAACATGCCGCGCATGAATGGATTCGAGGTCCTGGCGTTCATGAAGCAGCAGGCTCTGCTTGCCAACATCCCGGTGGTGATGCTCAGTTCGTCGCGCCGGCCGGCCGACACGGCGCGCGCTCTCGAGCTCGGCGCCAAAGATTACCTGGTGAAGCCGGAAAGCTTCGATGGCTACCTGGAGCTCGCGGCTTCGCTGGTGAAATACCTCCCGGAGGGGTGATTTCCCGAAGCATGTCCGGGGTCGCGTGGAATCGCCGCCCTGTCTGACGCGAGCCTGGCTACAATCGCGGGTCTGGTACCCATGTCCTTCGACCTGCCCCAGATCCTGCTGATCGATGATTCACGGCCGGATCTCGATCTCGTCCAGGAGGCCTGCTCCGACGCGGGCGTCCACGCCATCTTCCATCTCTGCCACGATGGGCGTGACGCGATCCAGTTCCTGACCCGGCCCGCGCTCGAATCGGTGACGCTCGACCTGATCGTGCTCGACCTGTTCCTGCCGCGCACAGACGGCTTCTCGGTCCTCGAATTCCTGCAGCGCAGCGATCACCGTCTCGGCGAGATACCGGTGCTGGTCCTGACCGGATCAGGCGACATGCGCCACGTCGAACGCTGCTTCAAGCTCGGAGCCGCCTTCTATCTGTGGAAGCCGGCGATGTACCAGGACTACACCGCGATCGCCCACCGCATCGCCGAGCTGCTGCATGCCCCTCCCCGCACTCCGCGACCGACGCCGTCGCTGGTCGAGCGCGAGGACCTGATGTTGAACGTGCATTCGCCCGGACGGTGGGCGGGGTTGGGAGGATAGCCTCGGCCCGGCG
>JACDEN010000131.1 GCA_013816415.1 Planctomycetota bacterium | reverse complement strand
CCACCATGCAGAATCCTAATATATTAAAAACGAACAGCGGTTGGACCATCTATGGAGTCGATGGCATCAACAACGCGGGTCTGATGGTCGGCAACGGCCGGCTGAACGGCGGCCCGGGGGGTGGCAATGATGCCGTCCTCCTCGCGCCCTTGCCCACCGTCACCATCGCGGCCACCACCCCGACCGCAGTCGAGGGCGGCGCCTCCGGCCTGTTCACCGTCACCCGCACCGGCTCGACCGTCTTCACGCTTCAGGTCGATTACGCCGCCAGCGGCAGCAGCACGGCGACCAGCGGCGCCGATTATGCATTCTTGTCTGGCAGCGTCCTGATCCTTCCCGGGGTCTCGAGCGCGATCATCCCGATCGCGCCGCTGCAGGATGTCGTGGCCGAGGGCGACGAGACCGTGATCCTGGTGGTGTCCGCGCCGGCCGTTTCGGGTGTGACGCGCTCCTACGCGGTCGGCGGATCCGGTTTCGGTGTGGTGACCATCCAGGATGACGACAGCGGCTTCGCCTTCTCGTCGTCCTCCGTCACGGTGGCCGAAAGCGTCGGCTCTGCGACCATCACCGTGGCTCGCATCGGCGCGAGCGCGACCACCCAGACCGTGAATTTCGCCACCTCCAATGGCACGGCGATCGCCCCCGGCGACTACATCGCCACTGCGGGTACGCTCACCTTCGCGCCTGGAGTGGCGTCACAAACCTTCCTGGTCCCCATCTTCAACGACCTCACGCCCGAGAGCACCGAGGGCATCACCTTGACTCTGTCGGGAGCCACCGGCGGCGCCGGGCTCGGCTCGCCGAGCGTCGCGACATTGAACATCACCGACAACGACGGCGCGCCCGCCCAGGGACAATTCGCATTCACCTCCTCATCCTTTTCCGGCAACGAGGGCGGCAGCGTGTCGGTGACCGTCTCGCGCTCAGGCGGGACCCTCGGCACGGTCGGGGTCGCGGTGACCGTCGTTGGTGGGACGGCGATCTCCGGCACCGATTACAGCATCAGCGGATCGCCCATGTCCTGGGGCAATGGCATTGGCGGCAACCAGACCGTCACCATCGGTCTGAGTGGCATCTTCAATGATGCCCTGCCCGAGGACGACGAGACCATCCTGCTCAAGCTATCATCCCCGACCGGCAATGCGACGATCGACAGCACCGCCGACGCTGCGACCGTGACCATCAGGGACAACGACGCCGGACTCGCGTTCGTCACCACGTCGTCGTACGTCTATGAAAATGGCAACGGCCCCGGACTGCGTGTGCGGCGCGTCGGCAGCACTGGAAGCGCCGCGTCGGTCAACTTCACTGTGACCCCCGGAACGGCGACCCAGGGCATGGACTACAATAACTCAAGCGGGACGTTGACCTGGTCCCCCGGCAATAGCTACAGCAACTTCATCAATATCAATCCTCAGACCGATAGTCAGAGCGAGCCTGAGGAATTCGTCACGGTGACGCTCAGCGGCGCGAGCGGCGCCAGCATCGTCGGCGGCAGCTCGGGATCGCTCGGCATCCGCGATTCCAACATCGAGTACGTCCTCGTCGATCTCGGCGGGCTGTCCGGCAGCACCAGCAGCAGCGCAACCGGCGTCAACAGTTCTGGCAGCATTTCGCTCGATTCCCAGGATGCGACCGGCCTCCAGCACGCGGTGCGTTGGAATTCAGCGACGCGCGCGCTCGAAGACCTCGGCGTGATCAATGTCGGCGGGACGCCGAATAAGATGAATACGAGAGGGATCGACGACGCCGGACGCGTGGTTGGCGCGGCGACCAACGGTCGCGACGATCAAGACCCTCTCTACGTGTCCAAGGCCTTCGTCAGCGCGGGCGGTGGTGCCGCGACCGTCCTGTTCAATGATGGTTCCAACGCGAATCCAAATGAGGCTTACGCGGTCGGTACCAATGGCATCGTCGGAACCAAAGGGGGCCAGCCCTTCGAGATTGCCACGCTCTTCGGCGTGTCCGGTCCCGACACCAATCTCGCCACGACCTACCTGAGCAGTCCGCCGCGCTCGTTCGCGCAGGCCATCGCCGAAAACTTCGTCACGGGTGCGGTTCAGAATCCAGCCGGGAACGGACCGGTGCAAGCCTACCGCCTGACGCTCGGTGGCGGACCCGGCTCCACTCTGTACCTGAATACTCCTGCCCCGTGGGATTACATCACCGGTCTGTCGGTCAATGCTCTTGGCCATGTTGCTTTCGACACCGGCCTGTTCCAAGGAAAGGGGAATGGAGGTTCCGGATTCTGGGACGGTGCGGTGACCCTCGGCATTTCTCCCCCGGCTGGATACGCCATGACGGGCGCAAATGGGATCAACGCATCCGATGCGATCGTCGGATCGGCGAACGATGCCGGCAACAACTACTCGACCGCGATTCTATGGACGGCATCAGGCGGCACCCGCGACCTGAACGCCCTGGTGCCTTCGGGCTCGTCGATCGGTTGGGCGGCGGGCATCAACGACAGCGGCGTGATCGTGGGCGAAGGCCGCTCCGGCGGCAGCGGCGGCCAGCACGCCGTGATGCTCCTGCCGATGCCGACGGTGAGCGTCTCCGCCAGCAGCGTGGCCGCCGAGGCGGGTCTCGTCCCCGGCAGCTTCACCGTGACGCGCACCGGCTCGACGCTGTTCAGCCTGGTCGTCAGCTATTCGTCCAACAACGGCAACGCCACTGCGGGCGTCGACTATGTGGCGCTCTCTGGAACCGTCACCATTCCCGCCGGATCCTCCTCGGCGACGATCACGGTCACTCCCTTCCAGGACGCCATCCCCGAAGGCAGTGAGCAGGTCGGCCTCAACATCAACAATCCCCCGAACAGCGGCGTCAACGACACCTTCATCATCGGTGCGGGCTATGCCTCGGTCATCATCCTGGACGACGACAACGGCATCGCCTTCGACAATGGCGGCTTTTGGGTGACCGAAGGCCAGTCACAGAACGTGACCATCCGCCGCATCGGCAGCAGCAGCGGCACGCAGACGGTCGAGGTTTCGACCGGTGCCGGCTCCGCGACCGCGGGCTCCGACTACACAGCGTTTTCCGGCCAGGTGGTGTCCTTCCTCGACGGCGAGAATCAAAAGGACATCACGGTCCAAACGCTGCAGGATACACTGGTCGAGCCCACGGAAGCGTTCACCCTCATCCTCTCCAATCCTTCGCCATCGGTCGCGCTCGGAACCGCTGCCACTGTCAACATCCAGGACGACGACGTCGGATTCACCTTCAATGCCCCCAGCTATACCATCAACGAGAACGGGGGCATGCTCAACGTTTCGGTCAACCGCAGCGGCTTGAGCAATTCCCCGGTCAGCGTGGTCTGGAGCACGGTCGACGGCACCGCCAACGGCGGTGGCGTCGATTACACCGGCTCGGCGGGAACGACTCTGAACTTCGGATCTTGGCAGAACAGCCAGAACATTTCCATCCCGATCAACAATGACTCGATCTCGGAAGCCGATGAGACCTTCACCATCCAGTTGACCTCGCCGAATCCGACCTCGGCCGTTCTGCCGTCCCCGGCGACCGTCACCATCATCGATGATGATGGTGGCATGCAGTTCCAATTCCTGAGCAACCAGGTCGGCGAAAGCTCGGGCCCGGCACAGGTCGCGGTGCAGCGCATCGGCTCGCCCGCCACCACCGTCAGCATCGATGTGGTCACGTCCGACAATGGCGCCACCGCCGGCCAGGACTACACCGCGGTCACCCGGACGCTGACCTGGGGCCCGGGAGACATCTCGACCAAGTTCGCGAGCATCCCGATCACCACCGACACCCAGGCCGAGGGCAACGAGGATATCCGGCTCACGATGAACAACCCGGTCGGCGCAGGCGCGCGCGTGATCGGATCGTCGACCGCGACCCTGACCATCATCGACGACGACACCAGCGTCCGCTTCGACCAGCCGTCGTATCAGATGAACGAGGTGTTCGGCTCGCCGACTCTCAACGTCGGCGTCAGCCGCATCGGGTCGCTCAACGGGACGCTCACCGTCACCGTCATGTCGACGAGTGGAACCGCCGGCGGCGGCAGCGACTACAACAACGTGAACATGACGCTGACCTTCGGCCCGGGCGTATCCGGCTTCGGCGTCGGGCAGAACGCGATCACTGACGGCCTCTTCGAGGGCGACGAATCCTACACGCTCTCGTTCACGAGCCCCGTGGCCATGGGGGTCAACCTCGACCCGACTCCGCTGCCGACCGCGACCGTCACGATCATTGACAATGACACCAGCGTCCAGTTCGCCTCGGCGAACACCAATTTGGCCGAGAACGTCACGCCCGGGCTGGTGACGATCACGCGCACCGGCAGCCTCGCGGGCACCGCCACGGTCAATTTCAGCACGTCCGCGGGTACCGCGATTGCCGGCGGGACCGACTATAACGATGTCACCACCAGCGTGACCTTCCCGCCAGGCTCGCCGTCAGAGACCGTCGCCATCCCGGTGAACAACGATACCATGGTCGAATCGCCCGAGACGATCAACCTCTCGCTATCCGGCTTGAGCGTGACCGGCGCGAGCATGGACGTGGTGGCGCTGGGGGTCTCGAGCGCGACGGCGACCATCCTCGATGACGACAGCGGCATCAGGTTCACGTCGGCGACATTCTCGGGCTCCGAGAATGGGGGAACCATTCTGGTCACCGTCGCCCGAGTCGGAAGCACCGCGGCTGCACAAATCGATGTCTCGACGGTGGCGGGCGGTACGGCGACTCCCGGATTCGGCAACGATTACACAGTCATCACCAATCAGACGGTGTTTTGGGCGGGTGGCGAGGCTGACGGTCAGACCCATCCCGTCGCCATCACCATCAATAACGACACGCTCGCCGAAAACGACGAGACCATCATCGTGCAGTTGTCGAATGCGATCGGAGCGACCCTCGGCGCGCCCGCGGCCGCGACGGTGACGATCATCGATGATGATCCGGTCATCTCGATGGCGACCAACGCCATCACGGTCGCGGAAAGCGGCACGGCCTCGATCACGGTCAATCGCGCTGGCGGCATGTCGATGAGCCTCTCGCCGACCTATTCGACGGGCGGCGGCACCGCTACATCTGGTCCGGGCGGCGACTACACCCTGCCTTCGACCGTGCTCAGCTTCGGACCAGGGGTGACCACCCAGATCATCTCGGTTCCAATCACCTCGGACACCTTGCCCGAGCCGGACGAGACGTTCATCGTCACTTTGACCAGTGCAGGGGCTGGTGGGTCGCTTGGCGTCCAGCCCGCCACCACCGTCACCATTACCGATGACGACCCGCAGATCCTGATGAACGGGTCGACAGCCAGTGTGCCGGAAGGATCGGCGGCGATCATCAACGTCACACGTAGCGGCGGACTGACGATGTTTGTGGGAGCCAACTACTCCACCTCAAATCTCACCGCGGCAGCTCCCGGCGACTATGCATCCGCCTCGGGCATAATCTCGTTCGGACCAGGCTCGACCAGTGGATCGATCAGCGTGAGCACGGTGCCGGACAACTCTGCGGAGACCGACGAGACCTTCCGCGTCACGCTCACCGGGGCCACTGGCGGCGCGTCCTTGGGCGCAACGACCACCGATGTCACCATCATCGACGATGACGCGCGCCTGACCTTCGGTTCCGCAACCGTCAACGTCTCGGAATCCGTCGGCACCGCCAGCTTCACCGTCACGCGCACCGGCGCGCTGTCGACCACGGTCGGCGTGAGCTATGCGACCAGCAATGCTTCGGCGATCGCGGGTACGGACTACAGCGCGAATAGCGGGTCGTTGACGTTCGCTCCCAACATCCTCAGCCAAACGATCCTGGTGGCGATCACCCCAGACAGCGTTCCCGAGACCGACAAGACATTCGTTCTGACCTTGAGCTCGCCGACCGGCGGCTCTGGCCTGGGTTCGCAGCCGACGCAGACCGTGACCATTCTCGACGACGATCCGGTCATCTCGGTGGCCTCGGCGACGGGCAGCGTGGGCGAAGCGTCGGGACCGGCATCCATCGTCATCAACCGCGTGGGCGGTTTGAGCATGGCGGTGGGCGCGACCTATGGCACCGCCGACGGTTCGGCGTTCGCGAGCAGCGACTATACCGCGACCACGGGCACGGTGTCCTTTGCCGCGAATGCTACCACCCAGACCATCACGGTGCCGATATCGAACGACACTACGGCCGAAAATGACGAGACTTTCACGCTGACGCTGACACTGCCGACGGGTGGCGCGACCTTGGGAACGGCGGCGAGGATCGAAACCATCATCGACAACGATCCGCAGATCGCCTTCGCATCGGCAACCGGCAGCGTCGGCGAGGCGTCGGGTTCGGCCTCGATCACCGTCAGCCGCATCGGCGGTTTGACCATGACCGTCGGCGCGACCTTCGGGACTGCAGACGGCACCGCGAACGCCGGCAGTGATTACACCACGGCCACGGGCACGGTGACCTTCGTGCCAGGTTCGCTCAGCCAGACCATCTCGGTGCCGATCACCAGCGACACCGCGCCGGAAAGCGACGAGACGTTCATCGTGACGCTCAGCGCCCCGAGCGGCGGCGCGACGCTCGGCACTCCGGCATCGACGACCGAAACCATCGTCGACGACGACGCGCAGATCTCCTTGGCGGTATCGACCGCGAGCATCGGCGAGTCGGCGGGTCCGTTGACGATCACCGTCACCCGCGTCGGTGGCCTGAGCATGACCGTGGGCGCGAGCTACACGACCGCCGACGTCACGGCGGCAGCGGGCAGCGATTACACCGCGACCGTGGGCACGGTGACGTTTCCCGCCGGTTCGATCAGCCAGACGGTCTCGGTGCCGATCACCAGCGATGGTCTGGCGGAAATCGACGAGTCGTTCACGTTTGCCCTCAGCGTTCCCACGGGCGGCGCAATCCTGATCGCCCCGACCAGCGAGACCGTAACGATCGTCGACGATGATCCGGTGATTTCCGTGTCGGCAGCCGGCAGCATCGGTGAAGCTTCGGGGCCAGCCTCGATCACCGTCAGCGGCGTCGGTGGCCTGAGCATGACCGTGGGGGCGACCTACGGG
>JACDEN010000001.1 GCA_013816415.1 Planctomycetota bacterium | reverse complement strand
TAATTGTTGTCTTATAAAATCAATCTAATTATTTACATTTACATGGGTACGTATAAGCCGGTCAATCGAGTGCCGTCAGGGACTTGCGGCTTTTACGGGGGGAAGCTCGGGCTAGACCGCGCTCCAATCGAAGTGGCAGCCCATGGTTCCGGCACGATCGTGGAGCAGCTGGTGGTAGGCGGCTTTGCAGTCGACCGGCGAGAACACGTGGGTGTTCAGGTCCGAGACGCGCATGCGCCCATCGGCGAGATAGCGGAAGAACAGCAGGATCATGTTGGCCTTGGTCCAGTGCGCCCAATCCGTGGCCGTCTGCGGCGAACAGCTGCCGTGGGTGGCGATGATCTGCAGGCTCTTGCCCATCACCGCAGACGTCAGCGTCTGGCCTGCCGGCGAACCGGCGTCGCCGATGAGACCGATCTTGCCCTTCCGACGCACCAGCTGCTGGATGGCGGAAAAGACCTGATCGTTGCCGGTGATGTCATAGACCACGTCGCAGAGGCGGCCGCCGTTGATGCGCTGGATCGGCTCGAGCGCATCGGAGACGTTGACCGCCAGACCGTGCGTCGCCCCATGCGCCTTGGCCATCTCGAGGCGCGACAGCACCGGATCGATGGCGATGATCTCACGCGCCCCGAGCAGCCGGACGAACTGCACCGCGAGCTGACCGATCGGGCCCATGCCGACGATCGCCACATCGTCCCCCAGCGCGTGCTCGACCGAGCGGATGCCGTTCTGGGCGACGTATGAGAGCGACAGCCACGACGCGTCGCGGTCGCTCACGTTGTCGGGAATGACGAAGAACGCGTCCTCATGGGCCACCGCGAACTGCTTGTGTGTGCAGCCGCTGGCGACGCGGTCGCCGACCTTCAGCCGTTTCACCTCGGGGCCCACCGCCTCGACGACTCCGGCGTGGCTGTACCCGGTCGAAAACGGATATTTTACCCAATTGTCCCAGTGGGTGCCGGGATCGAAGCGGCGGGCGTACGCGGTGGTTTCGGTGCCCGTGGAGATCAACGACCACGTCGCGCGCACCAGGACCTCGGCGTCCTTCGGAGCCGCGATGGGTTCGGCGCGGAATTCGACCTGTTCCTTGCCGGTGAAGAAGACTTGCAGCGTTTCGCGCGGCACGATCACGGAATCTCCTTCGGATCAGGCTCGATATGCGGTGACCCAGGCGAACAGCGCGTCGCCGGGACAGACGCTCTTGCCCAGTTCGCGGTGGCCGTACACGCGGCCCTTCGCGACCGAGAAGCGGTTCCTGGAGTCGGTCAGGAAGGCCTTGAGCGCGCCGAGCTGCTCGGGATTGGGCAGCTGGTGCATGAAGTCGCCGATGACCGAGATTCCGAGATTGTGCTCGTTGGCTCCGGAGACGTGCGCGCCCTGATATTTCACCGGTCGGCCTTCGTAGACCTTGCCGGTCTTGCCGACGAGATAGTGGTAGCCGATCGCCGCCCAATGCCGCTCGTCGCGATGATAGCGCTCGATGCGCTGGATCACTTCGATCTCGGGGATGCCCTCCATGCCGGGATGCTCGCCGGTATGGTGGACGGTGATGCGGTCGACTCCGCCCATCAGGTAGTTGTTGCCCTTGATGCGGGCGGTCGTCCATTCCTCGCGCTTGACCAGGTCGTAGGTGCCCGGATGCGGGCGGAGCGGTGCGTCGGGATCGTCGACATCGGGACCGTCGCCCTGGGTGAGGGCATCCTCGGCCATCGTGCTCGCACCCGGAAGCCACAGCCGGCTGCCCGGCTGGAGCTGCGGCCCCGACAATCCATTCGCTCGTGCGATGACGGTGACGTCGACCGCGCTGCGGCGGGCAATCGACGACAAGGTGTCGCCGGGTGCGACGCTGTACCAGATGCCGCCCGCGGCCGCGCCGGTGCGCTTCGATCCCTGATACGGAGGGATCGCCGACCGGTAGCCGACCTGATCGGCCGAGGTCGTCGCCTTGCGCGTGCATCCAGTGATGAAGAGGACGGCCCCGCCAACCAGGAACCCGCGACGCGTCAAGCGATCGACCATGGTGCCCGACAGTGACCGCATCCGCCGCGGATGCAATCCGCGCGCGACGGATCAGAAGAAGAACTGATGCTGCAGGCGGACGATGTCGGCCTTGCCGTCGCCGGATTCGGCGGTCCATCGCGAATAGGACAGCTGGATCTTATTGGAGTGGCGGTTCAGGTAGAGGTTCAGGCCGAGATCGATCTGCCTGCCGGAACCACCCCACTCGGAGTCGGGATTGGCGGTGGTGTCATAGACCTCGTCGCCGGGCGTATCGAACCGGAGCAGCGACAGGCGGGCCGCCGGCTCGAGCACCATGCCGTCGTCGAGCGGCACGGCGTAGCCGAACTGGACCAGGTAGACGTGCTGATGGGTATCGACGTCTCCGGCACCGATGGTCGAGGCCGCGCGCGATCGCAGCCAGCGCAGCTCGGCGAGTCCGCTCAGGCCTCCGTCGTGGACCAGGGCCTCGATCCCGTAGCAAAGGGTGTTGGTCCTGAACAGCGGCGTCCCGTAGTCGGCTTGGTCGTAGCCGATGTCGAGCGCCAGCAGCGCGCTCTCGCGCGCTTCGCCCACGTAGCTTTCGCGGTACTCCGGCTTGCGTCCATCGAGCAGCGACATCTCGAGTCGGCCGGACCAGAACAGCCCATCGGCCTTGTCGGCGTTGGCAGCCGGCTTCGCCGGATCCAGGGTGTTCTGGACATCGATGCCGAAATCGAAGCGGTCGCCGATCAGCTTGTAGCGCGCGCCGACTCCCCGCACCGGCAGGAGCGCTGCGGTCGCACGCTGCTGGGGAAAGAGATGGAAGGCGTCGCCGCCGACCGCGCGATTGTAGAACGGGTAGTCGAGTCCGGCATGCGCGACATGGATGACACCGGTGCCGTAGAACTCGCGTTCGATCCAGGCCTTGTATGCGGATGCGCCGCGTGATGTCTGATACCCCTGCGCATCGACGCTTTCGCTGGTGTACGACAACCCGAAGCGGTAGACCGCCTGATAGGTGCCGCCAATCAGCAGGCGTGCCCGCCGGATGCTGAAATCGGCGACATCACTCGACCCGGGACGGCCGAGGACGGTGTC
Organism: Planctomycetota bacterium; assembly: GCA_013816415.1. GTDB lineage: Bacteria > Planctomycetota > UBA11346 > UBA11346 > UBA11346 > JACCZE01. Next base: position 23,587 of record JACDEN010000001.1, on the reverse strand, counting down.
ATAGCCCCCATTGGCGTCGGATGAGGTCGCGCGTTCGACCCGGGTCTGGAGCTGCGCGCCCAGGCTCAGGTTGAGCGAATCGTCGGTGACCGAGACCACGGCCGCGGCAGGCAGTGCGCACAGGCACGGAAGAACAGCGAGACAGCGGCGGACGGACATGGACGGCGGAATACCCTACTTCGTCACTTCGCTGCGTTTGCCATTCTCGTAGGTGTAGATCTTTCCCGCCTCCTCGCCGGCGCAGGCACGATGCGATCCGTCGCAGAACGGCTTGTTCTTCGACAGGCCGCACATGCAGATCCACTTGCTCTCGTTCCCGACCTTGACCTCGATGGGACCCTGGTGATCGGAGGTGATGAGTCGGGCCATGGCTGCTCCTGGGCGGTTGGAGCCGCGAGGATGTCGGCGGCCGGTGCGACGCAAGGCCGCACGGCCCCGGCGCGGTTCAGGGAACGTCGGCCTTGGCCGGCGCCTTCGCCTGCTTGGCCTGGGCGACGAGTTCGATGATGGCATCGACCGGACGCACGATGGTGAGGTTGCCGGTATCGTTGGGATGGCCCATCATCATCAGCATGCCGAGCATGCCGCCGTTGTCCTCCTCCGCCGTCGCTGATTTGGAGACGATCAGACCGAGTGGAGCTCCGTCGGCGGTGTAGGCGAGGCAGCCGATGTTGGCCGCAGTCTCGGAGTCGATGATCAGGAACGGCTGCGGACCCTTCACCAGCGCCTTGACCTCGCCGAGCGTCACCGAGGTGGCGTGATTCGCCGACTTCGCCATGCGTCCGACCACGACGATCGGCTCGAGCAGTCGGGCCGGCGCCTTGCGCGCAGCGAGGAAGGCCGCATCCATCGGCGCCTTGGACTCGCGCGGCTTCACGAACGCCAGGTCGAGATCGGCATCCTTGAGCACGATGTCGCCTTCGAGCTCGGTGCCGTCCTCGAGGACCAGCGTGGTATCCTTGATCTCGGAATCGATGGTCACCATCGCCGCCTGCTGTCCGAGCTTCTTGAGCGTCGCCTTGATCATGATCGTCGGATCGAGCGCCGAGGCGCTCGCTACGGTCAGGCCGGAGGGATCGATAACGGTGCCGTTCGCCTCCACCTTCTGCTCCTGATCCTGGGTCTGACCCTGCATCCCGATCTTCATCTTCACCACCACGCGTACGCAGACGATGGTGTTCTTGGCCTTGTCCGCGAGCGCGCGCGCCGCATCGCGCGGATCATCCGCAGCCATCGCCGCGGCGATCGCGGCCACGATGAGCAGGATGGGACGGAGGGCGCTGATGATGGACATGGGATTCCTCGGATCGTGTAGGGAAGAGGTCAGTGCTGATCGGGCCAGGCGGGCTGGAGTTCGATGAAGGCGGTCTGGATTCCGCGTTTCACCAGCACGGTGACGTGGGTGGCGTGCTTGTCGGCGATCGGTTTCATGCGTGACTCGAGATCCTTCGCATCCGCGACTGGGTGGCCATCGATGGCCTTGATCAGATCGCCGGCCTGCAGGGTCGCCACGGCTGCCCAGCCGCCAGACTCGACCTCGATCACCAGTGCGCCCGACTCCTCCTTCGCCCAGCGATGCTTCACGCGGTCGAGGTAGGAGATGTCGCGGACCTTGAATTCGAAGGTGATGTCCTCGTAGACCTTCTGCTCGTTCTCCTGCTTGGGCGCAGCGGTCAGGGTCACGCCGACCTTCGTCGGCTTTCCGTCGCGGATGACGGTGAATTCAGCCCGCGTTTCCGGCTTGTAGGCGCGGACCATTCCCTCGAAGACCTGCGAGTCCTGCGGGCTCGACGCCTCGATCGGCAGATCGTCGATGTGCGTGATGATGTCGCCGACCTGGAATCCGGCCTCCGCGGCGACGCTCTCAGGATACACCTGCGTCACGCGCACGCCCTTCTTGCCCTTGAGATCCAGCGCCGTAGCGAGCTTGGGCGACAGCACCTGGGTCGCCACCGGAAGCCAGGATTTGCGCGCGGCCGCCGGTGGATCCTGCTGGCGGCGGATCCCGATTTCGACGACGGTCAGTTCGTGTTCGTTTTCGCGATCGAACCTGACGGTGGTCGCGACCGGATCCTTCGCATCCTTGACGATGGCCGCGGTCAGGGCCTGGAAGGCCTCGAGCGAGTCCACCGGCTTGCCGCCCACTTCGGTGATCACGTCGTTGTCGCGCAGATCGGGAACGGCGCGGTTCGCTGGGCCCCCCGGCCGGACGCTCCCGACGAGGATGCCCCGAGTGTCGGGTCGCTGCAGGAACTTCGCCTCCATGACGGTTAGCCGGCGGACGGTCAGACCCCACTCCTTGGCCTCGACCTCCTTGCCGCGTGCCTCGTCACGGGACTCCGGTACCAGCGATAGCCGCACCTCTTTTTCGCCGCGCAGGACCTGCACATCGATCGGTTTGCCGATGGCCTTGGATTGGACGAGGTTGGTCAAGCCGGGAAGCTCGGCTTCGAAACGGACCGAGACGGGATTGTCGTCGATGACCATGATCACATCGCCGACCTGCAGCCCCCCGCGTTCGGCGGGCGACGCGGGGATGATGCTCGACACCAGCACGCCGTGATCCGGTCCGACCCCGTCCTTGAGCAGCGGATGGAAGCCGGCTCCGATCCACGCGCGGGTGACCTTGCCGTGGGCGATGATCTGCTCGGCGACATTCTTCGCGAGGTCGCCTGGAATGGCGCCCCCAAGACCCATGCCGATCTCGTTGATGCCGACGATGGAGCCGCCGAGGTCCACCAGCGGTCCGCCGGAGTTGCCCGGGAAGATCACCGCGTCATGGCCGATCCATTTCACGGTCGAGCCGACATTCTCGCCATCGAGCTCGAAACCCTGGGACTCGAAGCGCGACATCATCATGTCCTTGTTGGACACGATCCCGCGGGTGACCGATTGCGAGATGGCGAGCGGACACCCCATCGCGAGCACCGGGTCGCCGATCTTGATCGCTTCGGAACTGCCGAAATGCGCGACCGGCAGGGTGGCCCCCTTCGGCCGATGCGAGAGATCGAGCTTGATGACGGCGATGACGGCAAGCGCATCGGTGCCGATGAGCCGCGCGGGGACCTCCTCCTTGGTGGCGAGGACGCACCTGATGTCGACGGCCTTGCCGGCGACATGGTGGTTGGTGATGACGTGACCTTCGGATGAGATGATCGCTCCGCTTCCCGAAGCCTGGTATTTGCGCTCGCGTCCATTGTCATGGCTGGGAGAGAGCACCCAGATCTGCACCAGGGCAGGATAGACCGCGTCGATGGCTTGATCGATCGCAGGCGCGACCTTGTCCGGAACCGGCGACGATTCGGCGGCAGCAGGAAGCGAGATCCCACATGCGAGCACGCAGACGATCCAGGATGGGAACGATCGCATAGGTGTACTCCGGAGGTCGGGGATCCTGCCTGGCGAGTCCGCAACGCAATCGGGTCATCCACGGATCCCCCCGCGATGCGCCGCGAGCCCATGCCGATACTTGGTCTCATCCCGAGTCCGATCGCAGACGGCGCCCTTTACAGCCCACCCCAACCGGTTTCGACTGTTTTATTGAAAATGACAAACCCGTATGGGCGATGCGGGTTTGTCAGATGAAAAATGCAGGAAACGACCCCATTTCCCATTTCCCGATCGCGCACCGCAGGTGATCGGCGCAGATGGACCTGCGGTCCGCGGCGTCGGCCGTGTGCGAATCTCCAGAAAAGAGAATCCCCGCCTCGAGTGAGGCGGGGATGAGATAAAATCCAGGCAACGACCTACTTTCCCCTTTCGAGTATCATCGGCGCAGATGGGCTTAACGGCCGTGTTCGGAATGGGAACGGGTGTGACCCCATCGCTATGGTCACCTGGAAAAGATTGGGTTGTAAAGAAAGGGCGTGGCGGTGCATGGCACTGCCAGACCGTTCTTGGGCAACGGTAGAATCGCGGAACAGACAAACGTGACGATCAAGCCGATGGTGCGATTAGTATTGGTCAGCTGAGCGCCTTTAGATATACGCGCGTACACCTCCAACCTATCAACCTGGTAGTCTTCCAGGGCACTCATAGGGTCAATTAATCTTCGGGTGGGCTTCACGCTTAGATGCTTTCAGCGTTTATCCCGTCCGTCGGTGGCTACCCGGCGCTGCTCCGAGCGGAACAACCGGTACACCAGAGCGACGTTCTTCATAATCCTCTCGTACTAATGAAAAGTCCCGTCAATTGACCTGCGCCCACAGCGGATAGAGACCAACCTGTCTCACGACGGTTTAAACCCAGCTCGCGTACCGCTTTAAATGGCGAACAGCCATACCCTTGGAACCTTCTCCAGCTCCAGGATGCGATGAGCCGACATCGAGGTGCCAAACCTCCCCGTCGATAGGGACTCTTGGGGGAGATCAGCCTGTTATCCCCGGGGTACCTTTTATCTGTTGAGCGATGGCCCGTCCACTTGGAACCACCGGATCACTAGAACCCGCTTTCGCGTCTGCTCGACTGATCAGTCTCGCAGTTAAGCTAGCTTATGCTCTTGCACTCCACGTACGATTGCCAACCGTACTGAGCTAACCTTTGTGCTCCTCCGTTACTCTTTGGGAGGAAGCCGCCCCAGCCAAACTGCCCGCCTAACAGTGTTCCCAGCCGTACAAAGGCCAGGTTAGAATTCCCATGACTCAAGAGTGGTATTTCACCGTTGGCTCCCTCGTAGCCGGAACCACGAGATCAACGCCTCCCACCTATCCTACGCATGAGTCACAGAAACACAGTATTAGGCTGCAGTAAAGGTCCACGGGGTCTTTTCGTCCTGCTGCGGGTAATCGGTATCTTCGCCGATATTGCAATTTCACCGAGTCTCTGGTTGAGACAGTGCCCAACTCGTTATGCCTTTCATGCAGGTCGGAACTTACCCGACAAGGAATTTCGCTACCTTAGGACCGTCATAGTTACGGCCGCCGTTTACTCGGGCTTGAGTTCGTAGCTTCGTCTTGCGACTAACCACTCCCCTTAACCTTCGAGCACCGGGCAGGCATCATTCCGTATACGTCCTCTTACGAGTTTGCACAGAACTGTGTTTTTAGTAAACAGTCGGTTGGGCCTCTTCACTGCGGCCGGCTTGCGCCGGCACTCCTTCTTGCGAACGTACGGAGTGAATTTGCCGAGTTCCTTAACCAGAGTTCTCTCGCGCACCTGAGGATACTCTCCTCGCCTACCTGTGTCAGTTTTAGTACGGTTTCCCACAACGTTATCTCCCGACGGGCTTTTCTCGACAGGGTGACATCAGATGCCTATAAAGCACAAGGCTCTTGATCGATACCGAATGTGCGCCCCATCTTTCAAAAGGGCAAACTCGATACCGATGTGGGGCAGCTTCAGCCTCCACCATCTTAGTCTCCTGCGTTCTCCGTGGGCACCTCGTGAGAAGGGCCGGAATATTAACCGGCAATCCATCGACTACGCCTTTCGGCCTCGCCTTAGGGGCCGCCTGACCCTCCGCGGACTTACCTTGCGGAGGAAACCTTAGGCTTACGGTGAACAGGATTCTCACCTGTTTTATCGTTACTCATCCCAGCATAATCACTTGTCTACTGTCCAGCATTCGTCGCCGTATGCCTTCAGCCTGTAGACAACGCTCCCCTACCCCGCGCGAATCTCCGCAGAGATCAGCGCAGCCAAAGCTTCGGTATAACGCTTAAGCCCCGATTATTTTCGGCACGATCGTGCATCGACCGGTGAGCTGTTACGCACTCTTTAAATGGTGGCTGCTTCTAAGCCAACATCCCGGCTGTCTGAGCACAATCACTTCCTTTACCACTGAGCGTTATTTTGGGACCTTAGCTGTTGGTCTGGGTTCTTTCCCTTTTGACAATGAAGATTCTACCCCACTGTCTGAGCCCTGGGGTTCGGTCATCGGTATTCGGAGTTTGATTGGGTTTGGTAACCCGGTGAGGCCCCTAGCCCATTCAGTGCTCTACCCCCGATGACTACACGCCCAAGCCTATACCTATATATATTTCGAGGAGAACCAGATATCTCTCAGTTTGATTAGCCTTTTACTCCTATCCACAAGTCATCCGAAAACTTCTCAAGGTTTACCAGTTCGGTCCTCCACGACATGTTACTGCCGCTTCAACCTGCTCATGGATAGATCACTAAGTTTCGGGTCTACCGCCAACTACTCAACGCGCTATTCACACTCGCTTTCGCTTCGCCTCCAGACCGTAAGTCCTTAAGCTTGCAGCTGACGGTAAGTCGCTGGGTCATTATGCAAAAGGCACGCCGCCAGACTGGACTCTCTTATTGCTAAGAGGCCATAGTCCTACGACTGCTTGTAAGTGCTCGGTTTCAGGGTCTGTTTCACTCCCCGCCAGGGGTGCTTTTCAGTATTCGCTCGCGCTACTCGTTCACTATCGGTCTATCAGGAGTATTTAGGCTTAGAGCGTGGTCGCCCCAGATTCACGCAGGATTTCACGAGTCTTGCGTTACTCAGGTACCAGCTAGGGCTCACTTCGCTACGCGTACGGGCCTATCACCCTCTGTGGCGGATCTTTCCAGATCCTTCTGCTCGCGTTGTGAGATCCCATATCGCTGGCCCTACAACCCCAAGGAGCAAGCCCCTTGGTTTGGCCTCTTCCGTTGTCGCTCGCCGCTACTGGCGGAATCTCGTCGATTTCTTTTCCTCTGGCTACTAAGATGTTTCAATTCACCAGGTTTGCTTCCTTCGTGAGAAGGATACTGAGGGTTCACCTCAGTGGGTTGCCCCATTCGGACATTCCGGGATCGTCGCTTCGGTGCAGCTCCCCCAGACTTTTCGCAGCTTAGCACGTCCTTCATCGCCTCTGATAGCCTAACCATCCACCGAGCACCCTTAGGTGCTTGAATATCGTCATGCTTGTCTGTTCCACGATTTTAGCGTTGTCAAAGATACAGCGAAACTGATACGAAAAGAACTTACTCGAACGATTTCTTGCGAAAAAGTTCTTTCAGCTCACCAAAGGGGTGAGCGCAGGTCAGACATCGATCTCAAACTCCTTTCACTCAGAAAGAAGTTTGGTGGAGGTAAGGAGATTCGAACTCCTGACCTCATGCTTGCAAAGCACGCGCTCTACCAACTGAGCTATACCCCCGGAGGAGGCGCAGGATGGTGGGCTTATCTGGACTCGAACCAGAGACCTCTCGCTTATCAGGCGGGTGCTCTAACCAACTGAGCTATAAGCCCGTTTCCGGGAAAGCCCAATCGGGGTGCGGGCGCGATGCTCCGATGTCTGACAGTATGCGCTTGTCAAAGAACTGAACTGAACTGAACTGAACTGAACTGAACTGAACTGAACTGAACTGAACCGAGCCGTGGACGTGCCGATTGGCAAATCAAAAGCCGTAGTGAGAGATGCAGCTATGTTAACTCTGGAGCGCTCCGTTGCCGGAGAACTTGCCAGTTCTAGTTATCCCTAGAAAGGAGGTGATCCAGCCGCACCTTCCGATACGGCTACCTTGTTACGACTTAGTCCCCCTTACCGGCATTACCTTAGGAACGTCTCTCCCTCTCCTTGCGGGGAGGGTTGAAACTATTACTTCGGGTACGACCAATTCGGGTGGCTTGACGGGCGGTGTGTACAAGGCTCAGGAACAAATTCACCGCGGCGTGGCTGATCCGCGATTACTAGCGATTCCAGCTTCATGTGGGCGAATTGCAGCCCACAATCTGAACTGAGGGTTCCTTTCGGGGATTGGCTTCGCCTTACGGTTCTGCGTCCCTTTGTAGAACCCATTGTAGGACGTGTGTGGCCCAGGTCATAAAGGCCATGATGACTTGACGTCGTCCCCACCTTCCTCCTGCTTGCGCGGCAGTCCGTCTAGAGTCCCCGCCATGACGCGCTGGTAACTAAACGTAGGGGTTTCGCTCGTTAAAGGACTTAACCTAACACCTCGCGGCACGAGCTGACGACAGCCATGCAGCACCTGTTCCGGTTACACCATTGCTGGCAATCTCCATGCTTTCACACGGTTAATCCCGGTATGTCAAGACCTGGTAAGGTTCTGCGCGTTGCTTCGAATTAAACCACATCCTCCACCGCTTGTGTGAGCCCCCGTCAATTCCTTTGAGTTTCAGCCTTGCGACCATACTCCCCAGGCGGAGCACTTACCAAATTGTCTGCGGCAGGCACCGAATAGCTCGGCACCTACCTAGTGCTCATCGTTTACGGCGTGGACTACCAGGGTATCTAATCCTGTTTGCTCCCCACGCTTTCGTGCCTCAGCGTCAGTTGCGTACCAGTAACCTGCCTTCGCCGTTGGCCTTCCGAGTGATATCTACGCATTTCACCGCTACACCACTCGTTCCGGTTACCCCTCACGCACTCAAGCTCGCCAGTATCAAAGGCAATTTTCCGGTTGGGCCGAAAACTTTCACCACTGACTTAACAAGCCGCCTACGCACCCTTTATGCCCAGTAATTCCGAACAACGCTTGCCCCACATGTATTACCGCGGCTGCTGGCACATGTTTTGCCGGGGCTTCCTTTAGTGGGCAGTCAGGCATGGCGCTGTTAACACCATACGTTTCCCCCCTCTTGACAGCGGTTTACAACCCAGAGGGCCTTCATCCCGCACGCGGCGTGGCATCATCAGGCTTGCGCCCATTGTGAATGATTCGCGACTGCAGCCTCCCGTAGGAGTCTGGGCAGTGTCTCAGTCCCAGTGTGGCCGAACACCCTCTCAGGCCGGCTACCGATCATCGCCATGGTGGGCCGTTACCCCGCCATCTAGCTAATCGGAGGTCGTCCGCTCCACGAGCCGCCGGGTCCCGAAGGATCCCCGACCTTTGACCCCTCCCCCCGAAGGAGGCGTGGTCTCATCGCGCATTACAATCCCTTTCGGAAAATTATTCGCGTCTCATGGGCACGTTGACTACCTATTACTCACCCTTACGCCGCTGTACTCGTCCGAAGACTTTCTCGCTCGACTTGCATGCCTAAGCCCCGCCGCCAGCGTTCGTTCTGAGCCAGGATCAAACTCTTCATAATTGATTTGTTTAATCGGCTTTATTGAAAACTCCCGTCCATACCTCGGTGGATCCTAGGTACATGGACAGGCTTAAGGACGTGCCATAGGCACGCCCTCGGCGGATATGACGGCGTTAACCGACATACCCTTGCATCTCTCGCTACAGCTATTGATTTGTCAATCGCGCCGCGTCAGAAGCCCCGATTCGACCGGTAGTTCCGTCTCGTGACGGCCGGATAAACGGGATTCTTGGCGGGGCGCACACTATGTGAGCGACGCTGAACCTGTCAAGCAGCCGAGTTCGCCCGCCGGGCGACGGCCGAATCGAGCGAATTCAGCGGGTTTTCCCGACCGTTGAGCCGCTCAAGGTTGAGTCTTCTTCGCGAGCGAGGCGAGGTCGGATTCTAGCGCGGTGAGGAACGCGGCGAACTTCGCCTTGTTCGCATCATTCAGCGCGATGAGGTTCTCATGCGCTTTCTTCACCAGCTCCATGCGCTGAAGGGCCGTCAGATTGGCGCTGCCTTTGAGGCTCACGAAGGCGAGCACCGGGAGTTCGCATCCCTCGAGGACCGGCACGACATCGAAAACGCCAAGTGTCTTCAGGAGTTTGAGGTTGCTCTCGGTGGGATTGACGATCACCAGCTTTCCACCGCTGGAACGCAACCGCTGGGAAGAGCCGACCAGCAGTCCCATGAACGTGCTGTCCATGCCGGTGCAGGCTGAAAGATCGACACAGACGGTCTGCTGCTCTTGCGTCACTTCGGCGACCAGGAACGAATCCAGCATCGGAGCGTTCTTCATGTTCGCGAGGCCGACTGCGCGCACGTAGACGACATGGCCATGGCGCGCGACGAGGTATCCCGGCTGGTTCAACGTGCTGTTCCCGCCAGAAGCGCCTTCGCCTGGTCGAGCGCCGCCCGACCGCCGCCGAGCATCTCGGAGATCTCGCGAAGGCGCTCGGCACCGGAAATTTCGCAGACCGCCACTCGCGTTTCCTTGTCGCCCTGCTGTTTGCGGACCAGATATTGTCGCTCGGCGGCAGCCGCTAGTTGCGGGGTGTGGGTCACCGCAAGCACGGTACGATCGCGAGCAAGGTGCGCAAGTTTAGCACCAATGACTGCACCAAGCCGGCCACCGACGCCACTGTCAACTTCATCGAAGACCAGCACCGGCATCCGGTCCTGCTCAGCCAGCGCTTCGGCGAGCGCCAACGCGATGCGCGCTGATTCTCCGCCGGATGCGATGTCCCGCAATTTCCCTTCCGGCATTCCTGGATTCGTCCGGACCAGGAATTCCTGATGCACGCTGCCGAGCGGACCCGGCTCGGACAGCTCCTCCTCGGTGAGGGACAGCTTGGCCTTGGGCATGGAGAGATCGGAGAGATGTCCATGCACAGATTTCGACAGCTTCGCGAATTGGTCCGTGCGTTTCTTGGCGAGGGATTTGCCGATCGATGCTCGTTCCGCGGTGGCTGCGGCGAGATCCCCTGCGGTCTTCGACCGGCGCTCGCCGATCGAGGACAGATCTTTGAGACGAAGCACGATCGCGTCCCATGCGGCGAACAGCTGGTCGTCACCATCGCCATGCTTGCGGCGCAGTTCATGGTACGCGTTCATGCGCGCCTCGATGCGCCCGATCTCGCCCGGATCCGCATGGAGCCGCTCGGAAGCATCTGCGCACCACGCCGACGCATCGCGCACCGCCTCGAGGGCCTGCTGGCACGCGCGCGCCGCGTCGACCAACCGGGGATCCGGTGCTTCTGCGAGCCGTCGCGCGAACCGGGCGAGCGACGCGGCGGATGATCGCTCGTCCTCGGTCAAGGTCTGGACGACTTCGTCGGCGAGCGATCGCCACTGGTCCGCTGAAGTGAGCAGCGAGTGTCGGGCTTCCAGTTCGGCGAATTCTCCACGCCGCGGCTGGAGCGCTTCGATCTCGCGCAGCTGGAACGTCGCGTAGTCGAGTTCCTTGACGCTTTCCCGGCTGCCACCGTCGAGCTCGGCGAGAGCCCTGCCCAGCTCACCGACGAGCCGATGGGCCGCGAGATACGCGGTCGCGATCGGCGTCGTTCCACCGAACTGATCGAGCAATTCCATCTGGACCGCAGGGTCGGACAACCGCAGCGGTTCGTGCTGGGAGTGGATCTCGAGCAAGTGATCGGCGGCGGCGCGCAAGGTGGCCAAGGTCACTGGCGTGTCGTTGATCCACGACTGGCTCCGCCCGGTTTTGCTGATCTTCCGGCGGAGGATATAGGTATCGTCGGAGGCAGGCACCGAACAGGCGGCCTCGATCCGTACGCAGCGTTGGTGATCCGGCTGGAACACCGCGGTGACGGTCGCGGCATCCGCCCAGGGACCAGCGATCGCCCCCTGAACCCGTTCTCCGGATATCATCTCCAAGGCATCGAGGAGCAGGCTCTTCCCTGCGCCGGTCTCTCCACTCACCACCGTCAGACCCGCGCCTGGACAGAGCCGGGCATGCTCGACGATCACGAGATTATGGATGACCAATTCGTTCAGCATGCTTCGTTCCACGCTGACGCCGGCCGAACGTCGCAGACGATCGTCCATGCGCAGGAGCCGTGAGCGTACGGCGACCCGGGCCAAGTAAATTCAATGCAGGTGCCGATGCCGACCACCGGCGCGCAGGGGATTACTTGCCGCTGATGGTCTTCAGTGCGGCTTCTGCTTCCGCCTTGGCGTTGCCGAAGAGCGATTTGCGGCCGGTGACGTTCTTGCCAGTACCAAGCATCGCGCGGGCCTCGGCATACCGTGGCTGGCCCTGCTTGAACAGCGCCATGCCGATGCGGTAGGCTTTGACCAGGGCGTCCTTGGTCTGGACCTTTTTCAGCGCCTGCTCGGCAGCACGGTAATCGCCATTGAGATAGAGCACCCATCCCTGGAATTCCATCTGGGCATCGGTCTTCTCGGCGACGCTTTTCAGGCGATCGGCTATGGCGGAGGCCTCCTTGGTGCGGCCATCCGCGACGTACGCCCAACCGAGTGCCAGCATGGTCGGCTCGTCGGTGATCTTGTCGGATACTGGCGCCAGGGTGTCGATCGTGCCCTTGACGTCGTCGGCATCCCATTTGGCCCGGCCTTCTGCAAAGACTTCCTTGCCAGATGCCTCTGACTTCGGGGCATCACCGGCCTTCTTCGCTTCGTCCTGCTTCTTCGCGGCATCAGCCGCCTCGGCCGCCTTCTTGGCTTCATCCGACTTGGCGATTTCCTGAGCCTTGCGGGCAGCCTCGGCATCCGCGGCCTTGTTCGCGGCATCGGCGGCCTTCTTCGCCTCGTCGGCCTTGCGAGCGACCTCGGCGTCGGCGGCCTTCTTCGCGTCATCAGCGGCCTTCTTCGTCTCGTCGGCCTTGCGCGCGGCGATCGCTTCGGCGGCGGCATCGGCGGCCTTCTTCGCCTCGTCGGTCTTGCGCGCGGCGGCGGCGGCGTCGGCGGTCTTCTTGGCCTCGTCGGCCTTCTTTGCCTCATCAACCTTGCGGGTGGCTTCAGCAGCGGCGGCGGCATCGGCAGCCTTTTTCGCATCTGCTGTTTTGCGAGCCTCATCCGCCTTCCTGGCGTCGTCCGCCTTCCGCGCTTCGTCGGCTTTTTTCGCCTCCTCCGCCTTCTTCGCCTCCTCCGCCTTCTTCGTCTCGTCGGCCTTTCGCGCCAGCTCTGCCTTCCTCGTTTCGTCGGCTTTGCGCGCTTCCTCCGCCTTCTTGGCTTCATCGGCCTTGCGAGCATCGTCGGCCTTCTTCGTCTCGTCGGCCTTTCGCGCCAGTTCGGCCTTCTTCGCTTCGTCGGCTTTGCGCGCTTCCTCCGTCTTCTTGGCTTCATCGGCCTTCTTCGTCTCGTCCGCTTTGCGTGCGGCGTCGGCCTTTCTCGCTTCGTCGGCTTTGCGAGCCGTCTCGGCGGCAGCCGCGGCGTCGTCCGCACGCTTGGCTTCATCAGCCTTGCGCGCGGCCTCGGCGTTGTCTGCGGCCTTCTTGGTCTCCGCCGCCTTCTTCGTTTCGTCAGCCTTGCGCGCGGTCTCGGCGAGAGCAGCTGCATCTGCCGCCGCGCGCGCTTCATCGGCCTTCTTGGTTTCGGCAGCCGCGTGACCGTCGTCTTCCGTGCCGGCGTTGCTGGTCGGTCCGTCGTGTTCGGCGATGACCTTGAGGGCTGCCGCCACTTCACGACCGGCATTCGTCAGGGTAGGATTGGTGCTGGAGATCCCACGCGACGCATTCAGGTAGGGGCGCGCGTCCTGGTAACGCGCTGGTCCCTGCTTGAAGATCGACATGCCCAGACGATAGGCCTTCGCCGCGGGCTCCCGGATCGACGCCTTCTTGAGCGTCTGCTCGGCGCCGGTGAAATCGCCCGCGAGATAACTCAGCCAGCCGAAATATTCGGCAGAGGCGCTGGTTGCGAAGCCGCTCGAGTGGAGCTTGTCGCCGACCGCCTTGGCATCATTGGATTTCCCGATCGCGATGTACGACCAGCCGAGCGCGAGATAGGCCTGTTCGTCGGTCAGCTGATCGAGGATCGGCGACAGGACCGCGACCGCACCCATGGCGTCGCCGGTCTCGAACTTGGCTTTGCCGAGGGTCGGCGAGACGTTCGCTTTGCCATTGTGGTCGGCGAGATTCCACGCCTTTTGCGCGGCATCGGCCGCTCCGCGGGAATCGCCGATGGCGAGCCGGTACTCGGCGAGCGCCTGCCAGGCGTTTGCATTCTTGGGTTGCTTCTTGGTCTGCTGCTCGAGCTGCTGGCCGAGCTGCTGCGCGCGTCCGTCCTGGCTTGCCTGGTACAACCTGGCAAGGGCAGCCAGCGCCTGGGGCTGCTGGGGATGCGAGCCGAGGTAGCGCTCGTACGCCACGATCGCCTCGGGCCGCTTGTTCTGCGATTCGAGGAACGTCGCCTGTTCACTGACGCTCGCGAAATCATCCGGCTGGAGCTCGACCACCCGCGCGTAATGAGCGGCGGCGTCATCCATCTTGCCCTGGTCCCGGTAGAGGCTGGCGAGGGCGCCATGCGCAGGCGCGAAGGTCTCGTCGGCGGACAGCGCGGCCTTGTAGCGCTCGAGGGCCATCTCCTTGGTCGCGGGCTGGCGGCCGTTGGCAGTCTGGACTTCGGCTCCAGCTGCGGCAGCCGCCTGGAGGACCATGCCGCTGAGGTAGTTGATCTCGCCATCCCCGGGATTCAGGCGCAGGGCGATGTCGTATTCACGCAGTGCGGTGGTCAGGTCGGCACCGCCGGACGGTCCGCCCTTGAGTCCGCGATGATAGTAGGCGGCGGCGATGGCCTTGTGGATGCGCGCATCCTTCGGCGTGAGATCGATGGCCTTCTTCAGGGCCTCGATCGCCTCTTCGGATTTGCCCTGCTGATCGAGGATGCGGCCGAGGTACCAGCGGACTTCGGCGTCATTGGGCCGCAGACGCAGCGCATTGTCGCACTCGCGGCGGGCATCGTCGAACTGGCCGAGACCAGCGAGGCTGATGCCGAGGATGGCGTAGGCTTCTCCGAGGGTGGGATCGAGCCGCAGGGCCTGACGGGCCTGGTCGACCGCCGAAGACAGCATCCCCTGGCGTTGGGCGGCGGTGGCGGTCTCCGCGCTCTCGTTCTGAGACTTGGCGAGCAGGACGTGCAGCTGCGCGAGCTCGGCGTCAGGCAGCGCCTTGCCCTTGGCGCTGGAGGCGACGGCGTCGTCCAGTGCGGCCGCGGCTTCTTTGTGGCGGCCCGCGGCGAGCAGCTGTCGCGCGCGCATCTCCTGGATCTGGGCGCGGGCGTCGTAGGGGAGATTGTCCTTCAGCGCGGCGACGTAGTGCTCCTCGGCGAGGTCCCTGCTGCCGTCGTTTCCGAGCGCCATCGCCTGCTGGATGTGATAGATCGAACCGTCGGTGTACGCGCCGGCGTCCTCGACCGGGACGATCTTGGAGACTTCGATCCAGGGCTTGCCTTCGGAGGTCGCGACCACCCGGCCGGTGATGTCGACGAGCTGATACTTCCGGAAGCTCGGGAGCTTCGCGACGACGGGCAGATCCTTCTGGATGTAGAGCGAGGTGACCGCATTGCCGCGGACATCGGGCTCCCAGAGATTCGCCTGGTCGTCCCAGACGATCAGGTTGTAGTGCCACTCGGGGCGGAAATGGGTGTGCAATCCATCATAGAGATTCCCCAACTCGACGAACATGCAGCGGAAGCGCACCTGCGCGCTGTTGTACTGCTCCGGTGACTGCACCAGCCGCTCCAGCTCGACCGGCTCGACACGCTTCTGGGCAGCCAAGGTCTCGTGGACCGCGGCGGACGCCATGGGAGCAGAGCAGGCGATGGCGACGAAGAGATTGATGGGGCGCACGAGGACTCCTTGAGACTGAGCTTTGGTGTTACCAGACTTACGATGGACCTGACGGTATCAAACTATAGCCCGCAAGCGCGCGGGCCACAAGGGCCTGCTGTGGGGCTCCGCTGGAAGGAGCCACACACGCGGGGAAAATCGCCGGCGGTGATGCGCGAACCGGCTGGCATCCGCCCATAAATTGTTTCAGGTGCGTCGGGCCCTGACCTGCAGGTCGGCGATGAATTTGTCGAGGGCGGCTTCGTTCGTTCGGTATTGGGCCACCTGTTCGCACGCATAGGCGACGCTGCTGTGGCTCTTCACCCCGAACACCTGACCGATGGTCGAATAGGTGTCGGCGCTCGCGTTCTTGAGGATGTACATCGCCACGTGGCGCGCGGTCGCCCGCGGTCCGGAGCGGTTCCTGCCCACCAGGTCCTCGACGGTGATCGCGAAGCGCGCCGCGACCTCGCGCAGGATCATGCCGGTCTGGGTTTCGTTGGCGCCGCGGTCGAGCATGTCAGCCAGGGCCTGGCGAGCGGCGGCGAGATCGATGCGGCGCTGGAAGCTCTTCGCGAACTGCACCAGCTTGTTCACCGCACCTTCCAATTCGCGGATGTTGTCGGTGATGTGGTCGACGACGTATTCGACGACCTCGTCGCTGAGCGCGACGTCCTGCGATTTCGCCTTGGCATGGACGACCTCGCGGCGCACGTCCTCGTCGGGCTTCTGCATCTCGATCACCAAACCTCCGCTGAAACGCTGGATGAAGCGCTCCTCAAGGTATTGGATGTCGCGCGGCCCGGCGTCGGACGTGATGACGACCTTCTTGCCGCTTTCGGACAGTTCATTGAAGGTCGCGAAGAGCTCGTCCTTCGTCCGCATCATCTGCCCCTGGCTGAGGAAGTGGATGTCGTCGATCAGGAGGAGGTCCGGGTGGCGCATCTTGACCCGGAATGCGTCGAGGGTCCCGTCCTTGCACGCCTTGATGTAGTCGTTGGTGAACTGCTCGCAGCGGATGTACTCGACCTTGCTCTTCGGGTAGCGCTCCTTGAAGGACAGCGCCAGGCCCTGCTCGAGGTGGGTCTTGCCCAGTCCGGAAGCGCCGTGGATGAACAGCGGGTTCACCGGATTGTGCGGATTTTCCAGGATCCTCATCACCGCGTCGTAGGCCAGGCGGTTGCAGCTGCCGACCACGAAGCTCTCGAGCAGCTTGAAGCCGTGGCCCCAGCCGCGGGTCGGACGCGGGGATCCGTGCCGTTCGCTCGCGGCGAGGGCGTTCTCGGTCAGCTTGCGCTCCTCGTGTTCGCGCAGCGCCTTGCCCGGGACCAGGCAGCGCACCTCGGTGATATTCGCGGCCATCACTTCGGAGGCCGCATCGACGAGCTGCCGCCCGAACCGCTTGCGGATGGTGTCCTGGAACAGCGCCGTCGGGCATTCGAGGACGAGCACGCCGGCGTCGATCGCCAACGGCCGCACCTTGTGCGAGGCCAGCCACAGGCGCACCGCCGCTTCGTTCTCGGGCGAGCGCACGCGATCGAGGATCGCCGGCCACGCCGCCACCACGTCGATGGCCTGCGGAGTCACGACCGAACGCCCTGGCCAAGCCCCCGTGCCGACGGCGTCCGATCGATCAGGATCGGCGCACGCATCACCGGTTTCGAAGGCTGGTCGGGTCGGTCGAATCGCATGGGCACCTGCCGTTACTCGCTGTGGGACCGAGTATCTATAGCGAGTCGGGAAGGGCTCAAGGGCGGGATGCGCTCATGATAACGCTCCTTGACTTCACCGCTGATCGGCAGGACCCGACCAGCGCGACGACGTCATCCCGCGGTGTACGAGCGGAGGAATTCGATCACCTGCGCGCGCGATGGGGATACCGCCGTGCGCACGTAGAAACCACTGGTCGCGCCGCCGATGAGCAGGCCCTGCGCCGGATCGATCCCGGCGAGCAGCGACGCGAAGAAGCCGGCGTTGAAGTGGTCGCCCGCGCCGGTGGTGATCACCGGCCTGGGTTCGAAGAAGCCATTACTGCCGACGCTCCCGGCGCTCCCGGCGCTGCCCGCACCCCAGGCCGCGGCGGCGGACCGCACCAGGTGGCACATCGTCCAGCTGATGCCGAGCCGCGCGCGGATGATCTCGCACGCGTGCCGGGCGGCTTCCCACTCCGGGGTCTTTTCAGGCCACTTCTCGCCGATCACCGTCAGCATCTGCCGGCACTCGGCTTCGTTGAGGCCCAGCACGACGTCGGCATGGCGCTGAAGCGCACGCATCGCTTCGATGGCGGCCTCGATGTCGGAGACCGTGCGCTTGGCGGGATCGGCGAGATCGATGAACCAGAGCGGACGATCGGAGCGCAGGCCGGCCAGGATGTCCTTGGCGATGCCGCGCCAGATGTCGGTCATGCCCATGGTCATCGTCCAATTGACCGTGGCGATGCCCTGGGCGGTGCGGAACAGATCCTTCGCGCCGGCCACGCCCCCGGTCTTGGCGAGGAACCGCTCATAGGTGATCGCGTCCATCGGCAGCAGACGGTTGAGCATGATCTTCCCGTCGGTGAATTCGAGCGCATCGGTCGATGCCGGCGGGCCGAGGCTGACCACCTTGCGCGCGCGCGCGGCGAGCGGAGCGAACACCGGATCGACGACTTCCCCACCCAGCAGTCCGACCGAGGTCACCTGGCAGTCGAGGCTGCACATGGCGTTGGCCATGATCGGTCCGTTGCCGCCGATCTTGCTCTTCTTGATCACCAGCTCGAGGTTGGCGCTCTTCCCCGCGGCGTCGCTGATGCGTTTGCCGAGATCAGCGATGGTCGGGATGGACCGGTAGGAGGTCGCATCGTCGCGCTTAGCGACCACATCCATGATGTAGTCGATGAAGCCGTCGAATCCGATCATCACATCGGGGCGGACGGTCGGAGGCACCGCCTGCAGCGACGCGGCAGCCGCGCGACAGAGTGCGGTATGATCCATGGTCTGACCTCGTTAGGACGGTGTCGCAGTGCTCGCTGGAGGCGAGCCTGCCGCCGCCATGTAGAACCGCGAGCCCGACTGGCTGATGTGCGAAGCAGGCGGAGTGCCCCTCCGATTCCCGTGATGCCGGGTCGCGCAACGGTAGGTCGGTCGAAGCGGGATCAAGCCCTCCGCAAGCGCTCACGGAGCCTCGACTGGCTCGCTTGCTTCAGGCGGGCGGCATCGACCGGCACAGGTGCACGATGCGGCACAGCCATTCCACCGCCTCGAGGTGTCGCCCGGCTTCGGAGACGCTGCGTCCCCACGCGTAGACGCCGTGGCCGCGCACCAGGATCGCGGGCATCTCGGGTCGCAGCGCGGCGCGCGCGCGGCGCGACAGGTCGCCCATGTCCTGGCTGTTGTCGATCACCGGCAGCAGGCATTCCTGCTCATGGCTGCTGACGCCGGCGAAGGCCTTCTGCATCTCGATCCCATGGAAACGCACGACGGAGCTTTCGCCCATGCTCAGGGCCACGGCGTACGGGGGATGCCCGTGGCAGACGGCTGCTCCGACGCCGGCCGCGTAGAGCGCCAGGTGGAGCCGGGTCTCGTCCGACGGCTTGCGCGCGTCGGGAGGAATCGGCTGACCGTCCGCTCCGAGCAGGATGAAGTCCTGCGGCCGCAAGCTGCCCTTGTCGATGCCGGACGGGCTCATCGCCACCAGGCCATCCGGCCGGCGCGCGCTGAGGTTGCCCGCGGTGCAGGCCAGGAAACCGAGTGCGACCAGGCGCTTCGCCTCTGACGCGAGTTCGGCGAGGATGTCTGGGTCCGACACGTCTGATCTCCGGGGACGGGAGCCTAGCGGGGCGATCAGCGCCTCAATGTCGCTCCGACGCCCCGCCACCACGATGAACGATCCGTAAAAGCTAAGCGAGGTCGATCTGGGTGTAGAAGACAGCGGCGGATACGATGGAGCGTGCGGGTGGCACCATCCACCGTGCGGCTTGCAGGCTCTGTAGAAGGTTTTACTGCAATTTGCGGTTATTTTTGGTGGCCCAGCCTGGCGTCCACCTACCTGCTAGCTGGTCAAAAATGGCCGTTTTTTTTATAATAGCGTACTTATGACACGAATCTTATCAGTGGGTGGTCGTTGGCATGCGTTCAGCTTTATCTGGCATCCCCACCGCCCAAGCCGCTGCCGAAGAGGACGTCATGATCACCACCAACGCCACTCCGAACCAATCCCTCAACATCAACGAAGCGAGCAAATGCTGCGGTCTGAGCCCCAGCGTGCTGCGCATCTGGGAACTGCGCTACGGCTGGCCCAACCCCAAGCGCAAGCCGAACGGCTACCGGGCCTACAATCAGCACCAGGTCCAGGAGCTCTCCCGCGTCGCCGCACTGGTGAAGGCCGGTACGCCGATCAGCAACCTCATCGTCGACGGCCTCCCCCGCTGGCCCACCGACCAATCCCACGCGCCCGTCGCACGGGTCCTGAGCACGACGCGCTCACTGCCCACGCCTGACGATGCCGCCGAAGCCACCCTGCATCGCGATCTGCTCGAAGCCCTGGAGACCCGCCGTGGATCGGCGGTGAAGGAGCTGCTGCAGCGGATCTTCTGGACGGTGCGCCCGACCGACGAGCCGAAGACCGCCCTGGTCCCCTGCCTGGTCGCGATCTCGGAGCTGCGCCGATGCGAGCGTCGCTTCGCAGAGGAGGC
The DNA here is from genome assembly GCA_013816415.1 of Planctomycetota bacterium. Lineage (GTDB taxonomy): Bacteria > Planctomycetota > UBA11346 > UBA11346 > UBA11346 > JACCZE01. The sequence goes on along the minus strand of JACDEN010000001.1, from coordinate 3,643 downwards.
GGACGTCATGACCATGGTCAAAGACCGCTGCATCCAACTGCTGCGCATGCTGAAGACGCCGGACCAGGCGCTCCTCGTGGCTCCGGCTCGGCAAGGCGACCATGCGCTCGCCGCCCTGACCGCGCTGATCTCCTGCTATCGCGGCACCCCGGCGCGCCCATGGCTCGAGCACAGCGAGCCGACTGGACCATACGTGACGGTTTCCGACGGCGATATCGGCGAGGCGATGGGCTCGAGACAGGTTGGACGGCTATCGACGCTCGGCGCCCAGGATGTTCCCGGACTCGCGGATCTGCTCGACCTGAAGCAGTCCATCCCGTTCCTGAAAGCGGTGGCGGTCAGTACCTGACCTGGCGAAGGACCCGGTCCGGCTGCGGCCGGGTACGCGCGAGCTCAGCGGTAGAGATTGTAGAGCGACTTCAGGCCAAGGAACTGGGCCTGCCTGCCGAGCTCCTCCTCGATGCGGATGAGTTGGTTGTATTTCGCGATGCGGTCGGTGCGCGATGCCGAGCCGGTCTTGATCTGACCGCAGTTGGTCGCGACCGCGATGTCGGCGATGGTCGCATCTTCGGTTTCGCCGGAGCGGTGGCTGAGGATCGCGGTATATCCCGCGCGTTTGGCCATCTCGACCGCTTCGAGGGTTTCGCTGAGCGTGCCGATCTGGTTGACCTTGACCAGGATCGAGTTGGTCGCCCCCATCGCGATGCCTTTCGACAGGCGCTTGGGATTGGTCACGAAGAAGTCGTCGCCGACGATCTGGATGCGGCTGCCGAGCTTCTTGGTCATCGCGACGTAGCCGTCCCAGTCGTCCTGGTCCAGGGGATCCTCGATCGAGAGGATGGGATACTTGTCGCACCAGCCGCTGAACAGCTCGACCATGTCGCCGGCCGAGAACAGCTTCGACGGATTCGATTTCCAGAATTTGTAGCCCTTCTTGCCGCCTTCGTCGAACAGTTCCGACGACGCGCAGTCGAGCGCGATCGCGAAATCCGCGTCGCGGCCTGGCTTGTAGCCCGCCTTGACGATCGCATCCATGATGTACTTGAGCGCTTCCTCATTATCGATGTTCGGCGCGAATCCGCCCTCGTCGCCGACGGCGGTGTTCTGCCCCGCCTTCTTGAGCACGCCCTTCAGGCTGTGGAACACCTCGCACACCATGCGGATGGCGTCCGACCAGGTCTTGGCGCCGACCGGCATCACCATGAATTCCTGGAAGTCGACCTTGTTGTCAGCGTGCTTGCCGCCGTTGATGATGTTGGCCATCGGCAGCGGCAGCTGACGCGCGTTCGCGCCGCCGATGTAGCGGTAGAGCGGCAGATCGTGGGCGATGGCCGCGGCCTTGGCGGTGGCGAGCGAAACGCCGAGGATGGCGTTGGCTCCGAGCTTCGCCTTGTTGTCGGTGCCATCCATGTCGATCATCAGCTGGTCGATCATGCGCTGATCGGACCCGTCGAGTCCGACCAGCTCGGGCCCGATCTTGTCGTTGACGTTGGCGACGGCGCCGAGGACGCCCTTGCCGAGGTATTTCGACTTGTCGCCATCGCGCAGCTCGACGGCTTCGTAGGCACCAGTGGATGCGCCGGAAGGAACCGCAGCGCGCCCAAGACTGCCATCGTCGAGGATGACATCGACCTCGATCGTCGGATTGCCCCGGCTGTCGATGATCTGGCGGGCCTTGACGGCGTCGATGTACATGGCGGTTTCCTCCCGGGGGGAGCGGCACTATGGCCGAGACACCATGCGGAAAAGTGAAACTTCGGCGGCGGTCAGGGCGCCATCGCCGCGAGGATGCGATCGCGCGCGGAGTCGATGATGCCGTTGTGATCCGCGCCGGCGACCTCGTCGTAGCGGATGGACGGGAACTCGCGCGCCAATGCGCGGCCCATCTCCACCGGAATGGTCTCGTCGTTCCCGCCATGGATGATGGTGATCGGCGGCGCGCCGTCGCGCGCGAGGACCTCGCGCAGACGCGCGCGGTTGTCGAAGCGGTGGTGCAGCAGGTAGCACAAGGGAGAACCGACCATCCGCCGCGCCATCGCGGTGAGATCGGTGAACGGCGAGACCAGCACCACCCGGCTCACCGGATGGCGGGCGACGAACTGCAAAGCGGAACCGGCGCCCAGTGAATGGCCGAAGGCTGCGAAGCGGGTCGCGCGCTCGGCGTCGTTCCAGCCGAGCTTCGCGGCGATCGCCTCCGCCGCGGCCTCGCTCGCCGCGAGGATGGTCGCCGGCGACGGCGATCCCGCGCAGGCTCCGTATCCGGGATAATCGATGAGCAGGAAGCCGTCGCGCGCATCGACGTCCGGCCGCACGAAGTGGTGGATCCAGCGCGACGCGACCATGCCGTTGCCACCCCACACCAGCCACACGCGGGACGGAGGACCGCCTCGTCGGGGATGGATATAGAACGCGACCTGATCGCCGAAGGCGCAGTGGAACCGCAACACGGTCGCGCCCTCGGGCACGTGCGACGCGAAGTCGGCGTCGTAGCGGACCGGGAAATAGATCAGCCGAGATTGGAACACCAACAACGCCGCGACGACGATCACCAGGACGGTGGACAGGACCAGGACCCACGAAACCAGCACGCGCCTCCTCAAACTCCGGGGTGTCGACGGCGAGGCATTCATACCTGTAAGGTAACGTCTGTTACCTTACAGTCCACTGCTCCTTGACCGCTCTGGCACGGCGGGGGAACGTGCGGACCTGGGGAGCATATGCCGATCTGCCGTGCCTTGTTGTCCGTCTACGACAAGACCGGAGTGGTCGAACTCGCCAAGGCGCTGCACGACCTCTCGGTCGAACTGCTGTCGACCGGCGGCACCTACAAGGCGCTGCGCGAAGCCGGGATCCCGGTGATCGAGGTCGCCGACTACACCGGCTTTCCCGAGATGATGGACGGCCGCGTGAAGACGCTGCACCCCAAGATCCACGGCGGGCTGCTGGCGCGCCGCGACGACCCCGCGCACCTCGACGCCGCGCACAAGCACGGCATCGGCCTGATCGACCTGGTGGTGGTCAACCTCTATCCCTTCGAGGCGACCTGCGACCGCGCCGACGCCACTGTCGCGGACAAGATCGAGAAGATCGACATCGGCGGACCGAGCATGCTGCGCTCCGCCGCGAAGAACCACGGCTCGGTCACGGTGCTGGTCGATCCCGCGGACTATTCGCGCTTCCTCTTCGAGCTCGAGGCCAACGCGGGGGACACCACGCCCGCCTTCCGCGCGCAATGCGCGCGCAAGGTCTTCCGCACCACCAGCCGCTACGACGCGCTGATCGCCGACGAGCTGACGCGCATCGCCGAAGTGGCGAAGCCCGGAGCCTGGGACGCCGAGCGCTTCCCGAGCGAGCTGGCCATCCCGCTGAAGAAGGTGCAGGACCTGCGCTACGGAGAGAATCCGCACCAGCGCGCGGCGCTCTACGATCTGCGCCTGCCGGGCGCATCGAGCGTGGTGCGCGCGAAGCAGCTCCACGGCAAGGAGCTGAGCTTCAACAACCTGATGGATGCCGACGCCGCGTGGGAGCTGGTGAAGGAGTTCACCGATCCCGCGTGCGCGATCATCAAGCACACCAATCCCTGCGGCTGCGCCAGCGGCGACACGCTCAAGGACGCCTTCCTGCGCGCCTACGAAGGCGATCC
>JACDEN010000708.1 GCA_013816415.1 Planctomycetota bacterium | reverse complement strand
AACGCACCCTGAACGATCTGCTGGTGCGCGCCATCCGCTTCGCCCTCCCGCGGCAGGCCGGGCGCGGCCAGTTCCTGATCGCCCCGGCGATCAACGCCTACAAGGTCTTCTACGATCAGCAGATCACCGCCGGCATGGCCTACTGCCTGACCCGGAAGTTCCGCGGCAACCCCTTCCACCACGACGAGCGGGTCGCGCAGAGCATGCAGCGTTCGCTGCGCTACATGCTGGCGGAAGGCGGATTGGCGAATCCGGTCATCGGCGGTCCGATGGAGCACCGCAACCTGCGCGCCTCGGTGACCGTGGTGCAGCTGGCAGGCGAGCTGCTGCCGCGTGGATTGCGCGCGGCGCTGGTGGCATCGCATCGCGCGTGCCTGGCGGCGCTGCGCGAGCGCATGCGGCGCTACCGCGACGTGCGCGTGTTCGATGCGCGCACGCTCGATACCGGCACCAATCACGCCTGGGGATATCTCGCGATCACTGCGCTGCTCGCCCGCCACCTCGGCGAGGAGTCGGTGCTGTCCGAGCTCGCGCCATTCGCCGACCGCTTCGCGCAGGCCCAGGACCGCACCGGCCACTGGACCGAGAATTCCGGGCCGACCAGCGTCTATACCCGCGTGTCCGCCCATTACATGGGGCTCGTCGCCGAGGTCTTCCCCACGGCGGCGCTCGTGCGCGCGGCGCGGCGCGCCGCCGATTTCCAGATGCGCTTCAGCTTTCCCGACGGGTCGTCGATCGAATGCTTCGACGAGCGCGTGCAGGCCCACGAATCCTTCTACGACCTGTCGCAGTACCTCTTCGGTCTGACCACGCTGCGCCACCACCCGCAGGGCCCGGCGTACTTCTCGTTCCTGGTCGATCGGCTGAAGCAGGTCTGCGGCAGCCGCACCGCGTTCACCTCGCTCGAGCTGACGCACTTCATCGCCGACGCCCTGCTGCGCATCGACTCCCTGCGCAGCGCGACCACCTGGAAGCCGTTCGACGCGCAGGCGCACGGCGACGGCTTCGGCACCATCCGCCGTGGACCCTGGCAGGTCGGATGGCAGGCGCTGGCGACGCGGAAGTGGCCGGGCAACTGCTTCTTCCTCGATCGCCAGAGCCTGTTCTCGTTGTGGCACGACCGCTGCGGTCGCGTGGTCGACGGCTCGAACACCAAGCGTCAGCCCGAGATCGGCACCTTCTCGGTCATCACCGACGAGGGCGCGTTCGCCGATCCCGGGGCCTCGCTGCCGACCGGCGGGCGCTGGGCGAAGGGGGCCGGCCTCGGCTCGCTCGTCGTCGCGTATCCGCACTTCTCGGCCCGCCTCGATTTCCTTCCGCGCGCCGGCGGTGCGCTGGTCTTGCGCGCTCGCGTCCGTCCGCGCGGCCGGAAGATGAACCGCCTGCTGATGAACATCCGGTTGCCCTTCCGCTGGGGGCACCGGGTGCGCCTGGCTTCGGGCGCGAGGATGATCCTTGGCGAGCACGCTCCGGTGGAATTGACCGCTCCGCAGGGCGGGCCCATCGACAACGGCGTGGTGCGGTTCGCCGCATCCCGCCCGTTCGCCGCCACCTGGCCGTTCATCCCGTTCAGCAGCTACCGTTCGCCGATGCACCAGCGCGAGCCGGCGGATGCGTGGTTCGTTGCGAGCGTCGATCTCGACACCGCTCGGGCGAGCACCGTCGAACTCAGGTGGAACGCCATCCGCTGACGTGCGAAAGATCCGCTGAAGATCCACTGAAGCCTTCCCAGGAGGGGGCTTGGCTCTGGCGTCCCACGGGCGAGCATCGCGGGTCGTGGGGAGTCGTCCGCATGCCGATTCGCGATGCCGCGGCGACGTCGCCATGGTCCAACGTGGTGAAGACCGCGCTCTACAGCGCGATCGTTCCCACCCTGCTCACGATCGGGATCCCTGCGGCCGTCCTTCGGCTCGAGCACGGGGCCGTCGCGATGCCTCCGGATGAGTGGCGGTGGATCGCGCTGATCCTGATCATCCCCGGCGCGTTCCTGTACGCCTGGTGCGCGTGGTCGTTCGTGCGCTTCGGCCACGGGACGCCGAATCCCGCCGATCCACCGTGCGCACTCGTCGCGCGCGGCCCCTACCGCTTCGTGCGCAATCCGATGTACGTGTCCGTGCTCGCCGTCATCCTCGGCGAGGCCGTGCTGTTCCCATCCGCATGGCTGTGGCGCTATGCGGTCGGCTCGATGGTGTTCGTGCAGATCCTGGTCCTGGCCTGGGAGGAGCGCTCCATGCGCCGGCGCTTCGGCGCCGACTACGACCGTTATTGCGGCAGCGTTCCGCGGTGGTTCCCCCGCCCATCCAGCGCCAAAACTTCAGAGACGGGACACTAGCGCAGTTCGATCACCGTCGCCGAGAGCGGAGGGAAGCGGTGGGTGAAGCGCGACCCGACGGAAGCCAGCTTCTGTTCCACCAGCTTGACCGCGTGGGGGTTCGAGA
>JACDEN010000707.1 GCA_013816415.1 Planctomycetota bacterium | reverse complement strand
GCAGCGGTTCGACGGCGATGACGGTCGCGCCGGCTCGGGCAGCGGCGATCGCCGCCAATCCTCCGCCGGTTCCCGTACCAGCGACCACCACCTCGGCGCGCTCGATCGCCGCCGCAGGCTCCGCGATCGGCTCGTCGAAGACGGTGGCACTCGGCGCTGCCCGCCGCGCGGGGGCGAGGGCTGCGGCAGCGAGCTCGCCGAGACGGAAACGCTCGGCGATCGTCGCGCATCCCGTCGCGCTGAGCGATGGCACCGCCTGGGCGAGATTGGCGGCTGGGGACGCATGCGATGAGATGGCGCCGTAGCGAGGGAACGGCAGCACCGAACCGTGGGTCAGCACCGCGCGCGCCATCGCATCGGGCAGCGCGTCGCGGACGGCGGCCAGCGCCGGGACCCAGGCGCTGCGAGCATCGCCGCCGACGGCCGGCAGGCGGACGCGCACCATCGATTCGTCGCTCCACAGGGTCGGCGACCACACCAGGTCCGCCCCTGGCAGCGCTGCGCAGGCCACGACGGTGGTCGACGGCAGCGGTCGATGATCGTGCCGGAAGTACAGCTGGATGGAGCGATCGACCGCGCCCGGCGGCTGCCATCGCGGATCGGCGAGGCCCAGCAGTTCGCCATCCTCGCTGGCGTCGATCCATTGGCGGGCGACGACGCGGCGCATGCCGGATTTGGTACCGACGATCAGCGCGCGGATCAGGTCGCCATCGCGCTCGATGTCCATCAACGAGGCGTAGCCGAGGAGACGCGCTCCGCAGCGGCGCAGCGCATCGTGCGCGCAGATCTCGGCGAGCGCTCCGTCGATCATGCCGGCGCGCGCGGCTCCGCGCTGCAGCAGCGACTCCATCCACGCTTTCCAGCCGGCGCCGTCACTCGAACCGACCTCGCCGGACATCGCCCAGCCGCTCTCCCAGGCCAATGCCGCCTGGCGGTCGATGACCAGCACCGAGCGGCCGGCGGCCGCCGCCGTCTGGGCCGCAGCCAGCGCGGCGTAGCCGCCGCCGACGATCGCCACGTCGTGGATGACTGAGAACACGGATTCGAACGCATGGGATCGGGTGCTCATGCGGCCGACGATAGCCAACCGGAGTCGGGAGGTGGATGGCGCTGGCTGCTACTATTTTTGTACTAGGATGCTGAATATGGCCTCCCGATCGAGGAAAACGTCACCCGCTGCGGATCCCCCACCCGCGGGCGACCGTTTCGAGCAGGTGCTGCTCGACGCCGAGCGGCTGCTCGGCGTCAGCATCACCATCCACGACCGCGCCGAGATATTCCGCGATGGCGACGGCCTGCCGCTCCTGCCGTCGGCGCGCCGTTATCATCACCACCCGTATTGCGCGCTCGACCGCTACCGGGTGGATGGCTTCGATCGCAGCTGCGTTGCGCATTGCCGCGACGCGGTGAATGCGACGGTGTTCGCCCGGCGCGCCGCCTACGTGCACCGCTGCTGGAAAGGCGCGCAGGAGGTCGCGGTCCCGGTGATGCGCGGCGAGATCCACGTCGCCACCATGTTCGCCGGCCCCTTCCGGCATCCCGACGGCGTGGGAGCGCCGCGGGCCGGCGTCCTGCCGGACGCCGTGGTGGCGGCATACCGCCTGCTGCCGGTCGGCGACGCCAGGCGTCTGGATGCCGTCGGCCGCATCCTGACCACCCTCGGCCAGGGCCTACTCAACCATCTCGACGACCTGCATCTTCTTCAGGACAGCGACGGCAGCCGTCGGACCGAGATCCGCCGTTTCCTCTCGTACCGCTCGCACCAGGCGGTCGGACTCGACGACCTCGCCACCGAGCTCGGACTGTCGTCGTCGCGCGCGAGCCATCTGGTCCAGGAGATCTTCGGCCAGTCCTTCACCGAGCTGATGCTGCACGAGCGCATGTCGCGTGCGCGCATGCTGCTGGTCTCCAGCAGCTACAGCGCCGGTCAGATCGCACAGCGCGTCGGGATTCCCGACGAATACTACTTCAACCGCGCCTTCAAACGCCGCTTCGGCCTGCCTCCCGGGCGCTACCGCCGGGCCCATCGCCGGCCGGGTTCCGAGCGCAGCGTCACCGGTTGAGCCCCCTGCCACGCTTCGCCCGTCGGCGATCGCACCTATGCTGCGGCCATGGCCAAGCCGGCACGTATCGCCGATCCACCGCGCGCCGATCCGCCGCGCGAACGCTTCATCGAGCTCGCGCGCACACCCGTGCGCGTGACCCTCGGATCCTTCACCGCCGAGGTCCTCGGCTGGGGTTTCATCGGAACGAAGCCGTGGCGCAACTGGCTGCACTCCCACACCTATTACGAGATCTGCTACGCCTACGCCGGGCGCGGGCGATTCCGCATGCTCGGCGTGGACCATGCCGTCGAACGCGGCCAGGTGTTCGTGGCGAAGCCGGGCGAGGAGCACGAGATCATCTCGAGCCGTCGCGATCCGCTGGGCATCTATTTCTGGTCC
>JACDEN010000706.1 GCA_013816415.1 Planctomycetota bacterium | reverse complement strand
CCGCCAGGCATCGCGTTCGGAGCGCAGGTGCTCCAGCGTGTCGTCCTCGCCATCGGAGGCCGCGAGCACCGGCTGGGTCGGAATGCGATGGTGTCCGGGTGCGGTGAAGCCGCTCGCGTCGATGGCGATCGGTGATCGCGGCTCGGAAGGCTCCCGCACCTTCTTCAGGATCAACACGATGGACGTCGTCACGAATTCATCGGCGACCAGCAGCTTCAGGTGCGGACTCGCATGGTACGGCCAGTAATCGATGAAGAAGTCGTTCGGGAGGTCCCCAAGCGACAGATCCAGGGCCTCGAGTTCGAGGCCGCGGGTCCGCGCCGCGCGCTGGAGGACGAGCAGGTCGCGCTTCCGATAGAGCACGGTCGATCCCGAGGCCCACGTCCGATGGTCGGAAAAGACATTGTACTCGGTGGTGTGCACCGCCCAGCCACCGGGCTTCAGGCAGCGGTGCTGATCGAGCAGGAACGACCATCCCGCGTCCAGCGAGCCGAGATGCTCGAGCGCGCAGGACGACCAGGTGAAATCGAAGTCGACGAGATCCGCGGAGATCGAATTCATGTCCTCGAACCGGAAGGTGACCCGGCGGTCGAACGTCTCCGGCGGACAGATTCCCGAGCGGTTCAAGGTCGCCGCCGTGCTGCTGTGCTCATTGGTGCGCGACCACTCCAGGGAGCCGGCGCGGTCGAGCGGAAGGTCGGTCGCCACGATGTCGCAGCCTCGGCTCGCGAACAGGGCGGGCAGTGGTTCCTGCCCGACGCCGAAGCCGAGCCCGCGCATCCCCGGTCGCAGCAGCCCCCGTTCCTCGAGCGCCTGCGCGATGGCGACATGCTCCCATTGCTTGCGATGCAGGTGGAATGGCTGGTAGCAGGCCGCGATCCAGTCGCGGTACCAGGATTGGTGGAAGTCTTTTTCCCGGCACAGTTGCGACACGATCATCGAGGCCGCGATGATCGTCCGATGCCCGGAGTCCGCAAGGCGATCGTGCGGGGAATCAGGCGCGGTCCTGCACGCGTTCCTTCTGCCGGCGCGAGATCGCCTGCAGCGTGTCGCGCTCGGCCGCGGTCAGCGACGGCAGCCCATGCTCCGACACCTTGGCCAGCAAGCGGTCGAGGATCTCCTGTTCGCGCGCCTGCTCCTCGGCGACGTGTTGTTCGCGCGCCTCTCGCCGGCGCTGCCGCCAGCGCGCGAGGAACGACGGCTTGCGCGAGCGCTGCTCGGCATATCCGGGTTCGGCGTCGAAGACGACATCGTAGCCGCCGACGAAGGCGCGGTGTTCGCTGAACGAGGCGATGAGCAGGAACAATCCGAAGATCAGCAGCAGGTAGTCCATCGCCCAGATCGACAGTCCGGTGATCGCGAACGACGCGATGAAGCCCATGATGATGGTGGTGTGCACCGCGCGGCGCAGGCCGAGCATCGGCCACAGCACGGCGCGCCAGATCCGACCGCCGTCGAACAGGATGCTCGGGATCAGGTTCATCAGCATGACCTGGAAGTTGAAGGCCGAGGCGCTGCCCGCGAGGATCGCCACGATGCCGGGCGCCGGCATGCCCCGCGGGCTGTCGACCCCGGAGCCCGGCTGGGCCAGCCATTGGTGGGCGTCCCATCCGGCGAACGACGAGCGCGCGATGAGCTCGGCGATCAGCCACAGCACCATGCTTGCGAACGGACCACTGATCCCGACTGCGAAATGGTTTCCCGCGCGGAAGGGCAGGTCGAACGCGGTGTTGTCGCCGTAGGCCCACAGCACGGTGGCGTTGGCGCGCCCGCCGGTGATGCGGGCCATGAGGATGTGCGCGAAGGCGTGGATGAAGATTGACGCGATCGGCACCAGGATCGGGATCCACACCAGATCGACGCGCCCGCCGCGGACGAAACCGACCACACCGAACACGACCACCACCAGCAGCGTCCAATTGAAGCGCATCGTGACGCCCGCGAGGCGTCCGAAGGGGAAGGACCAGCCGAAGATCGACATCATGTTCATCGGGGATCGTACAGAGTCACGGCCATGAAGTGGGGCACGCCCGGGGAGATCGCCGGCAAGCTTACCGGATCGACCTGCTGATGCAGCCAGCGATCGATCTCCGCATCGAGCGCTGTGGAACCCGTGGCATTGCCGCGCTGAGCCTCGACCACCCGTCCATGCGCGTCCACGACCAGGCGCAGCAGGAGCTTGGGTCGCGTGACGACGGTCTTCATGCGGTACCAGGATGCGCGCCATTCGCGGCGCATGCGGAATTCGAGGAAATTGGTCGCATCGGTCAGGCGCTTCTGCTCGGAGGTCAGCTCCTGATTGGTCCAGCGCTTGCCGTTGAGTCGGCCGGCGAGGGTGGCGGGATCGTTGGCGAGCCGGGGCAGCTCCACCTCGGCCACTGCGGTGCCATCTTTGCCGCGGTCGCGTTCGACCGCTGGGCGGTCGGTGTTGCGCGGCACCGTGA
>JACDEN010000705.1 GCA_013816415.1 Planctomycetota bacterium | reverse complement strand
TCCTGGACCCGCTCGCATACGGCGCGGGCGATTCGCGCCTTGGCATCGGGGTTCTGCCTTTGGCGCACCCTGAGATCGATCGACAGGAGGGCAATGGCATCGCCGACCGCACCGCCGTGGATCCGGCGGATCTGGCCGCGTTCCTCGAGCAGGTCCAGATCGCGGCGTACGGTCATGGTGCTGACGCCGAGGGATTTACTCAATTCCTCCACCGACTCGTAGCCGGTGCTGGCAAGAAGATCGAGGATGCGCTGGTGACGGAGGTCGGCGGGGTCCATGGGCGCCTGCATGGTGGTGTGCGAACATGGCCATCGCAATGAGGATTTGCAGTTTGCATCCCCATATGTTTGAAATAGAACATTGGCGGAGGGTTTATGCCGACCGCTACGATCCGCGACCAGCTTCTCGACCTTGGCTACTGCGTGGTCCCTGGGGTCCTCGATCTGGCTATGCTCGCCGAGTTGAGGCGGGTGGAAAACAAACTCCTGGAGCAGGTAGACGAGGCGCATCGCGACCAGTACCGATATCAGGGCTGCAACATCCGGCTCACCTTCCAGGACCCCACCCTCGCCCTGCTCTATGCCTACCCGCGAGCGTTGGGGATTCTGTCCGATCTTGGATTCCCTGACGCCAAGTGGGCCAGCGGCTACATGCTGAGTAAGCCGCCCGGCGGCAAGCCATTGTATTGGCATCAGGATTGGGCGGCCTGGAGCCATCCGCTGAGCGCGAGAAGCGAGCCGCTGCAGCTTTTTCTGATGTACTATCTCGTCGATACCACGTGCGAAAACGGTTGTTTGCGCGTTATTCCGCGCACGCATCGCAAGCGCATCGATCTCCATTCCAAATTGACGACCGCCCACGAGGGCGGCGCCTTCCATGCGCCTGAGGACGCTCCACTATTCGAGGATCACCCGGAAGCGATCGATGTCTGCGTGCGCGCGGGCGACGTCGTGATCGGCGACTCGCGACTGCTGCATGCGGCGCGCGCCAACCAGAGCGCGCACTCGCGTACGGTGCTGACGCTGTGGTACTATCCTGATTTTGATGACCTGCCCGAGGACCTGCGTGCCCGCTTTGCCTGCAAGGACGGTCTCCCCACCGGCTTCCCCGACATTTCGTCGGTGCTCGCCACCTATGTCGGCTCCGCCAAGCCGGCGACCCACGACCGGAATCCAGCGCGGCATTTCCCTCAAGAGACGGCAAACGAGCAGAAATAATTATGTTGTTATTCGAACATTCACCGTTATAAAAAAAACACACCAACCAAAGGTCCTCCCTCTATGTCGCTTGGCAAAAACATCCGCCTCCGCCGCCTCTTCAGCCACCCTTCGGGAAGGCTCTGCTCGGTCGCGGTCGACCATTTCATCGGTTACCAGGTTGGACTCCCCAGCGGGCTGACCGATCTGCCCGCCACCCTGGCGAAGCTCGTGCCGGCTCTTCCCGGTGCCATCACCATGAACAAGGGCGTGGCCCTGACCTGCTGGGCGCCCCATGCCGGAAAGGTTCCGCTCATCATCCAGTCGGGCTGCTTCACTCCAGATGACAGCGTGCTGGAAATCATGTGCAGCGCCGACGAAGCGCTGCGCCTGGGCGCCGACGCCCTGGCCCTCGCGATCGGGGTACGCGGGCCCCAGGAGGGTCGCTACCTGAAGGCCCTTGCTGACGCCGCCTCGGCCGGTGATCGCGCCGGAATACCGGTGATCGCACACATCTACCCGCGGGTTTACGAGAACGGCAAGGCGACCATCGTCTTCACGCCCGAACAGATCGCCTGGGCGGTGCGCAGTGGCATCGAATGTGGCGTCGATGTGATCAAGGTCGGCTACACCGGAGACATGGCTTCGTTCCGCCAGATCGTCGCCGGAAGTCCGGTCCCGGTGGTAGCGGCCGGCGGGCCCAAGGCGCCCAACTTCGCCGCCGCTCTCACCGCGATGGGCGAAGCGGTGGCGGCTGGCGCCCGCGGCGCGACCATCGGCCGCAACATCTGGGGCGCAGCCGACCCCGTCGCCGCGCTCACCGCGTTCAAGGCGGTGATCCTCGATGGGCGAAGCGCCAGCGAAGCGCTACGTCAACCTGGGCTTGCCGCGACCGGTTGAGGACCAATGGCTGCCACCATCGACATTCTCGGACTTGGCTGCACCAGCGTCGACGACGTATTGTTCGTCGACGTGGTGGCGGACGCCGATGGCAAGCAGCCGGTCATTCGCCGCGAGCGCCATTTCGGCGGACTCACCGCGACCGCCTTGGTGGCGGCGGCGCGGTTGGGCGCACGTTGCGCATATGCCGGCATTCTCGGCGACGATCCGCTCTCAGCTGCGGTGATTGAGAATCTGGCTCGCGAAGGTATCGCCGTCACCTCCGTGCCGAGAGTCGTCGGTGGGGCACCAGTGTATGCGACCATCGTCGTCGCTGCCCGGCCGCCGTCGCGCACCATCTACTACAGCATCCC
>JACDEN010000704.1 GCA_013816415.1 Planctomycetota bacterium | reverse complement strand
TCGACGAAGAGCCGTGGCAGGTGGTCGCGCGCGTCGACGGCATCCTGATCGCGCAGATGTGGGCGTCGCGCATCCAGCGCGGACAGCACATCGCGCTGGTCGGGCGGTTGGTGCGCTGACGCCGATCGCATGTGTGGGGTCGGCTACCCGGCGTCTTCGCGTTCCTTGGTGGTGACGATCAGCACCACCGCGATGATCACCAGCAGCCCGGCGGCGAGCGTGCGCCATGTCACCGTCTCGCCGTTCAACGCCCAGCCGAGGATCACCGCGACCACCGGGTTGACATAGGCGTAGGTCGCGACCCGCGTCGGCGTCGACCAGCGCAGCAGGAAGACGAAGGCGCCGAAGCCGACGATCGCGCCGAAGACGATCAGATAGCCGAGCGCGAGCCACGATGTCGCCGAGGCTTTGCCAGGCGTGAAATGGCTGCCCTCGCCCATGGCCAGGCCCACGGCGAGCAGCGCGAGGCCGCCGCACAGCATCTGCATCGACGACGCCATCAACGCCGATTTCGGCTGGGGCAGCCGTTTCGACGACAGCGAGCCGATCGCCCACGCCAACGCCGCGGCGAACAGCACCGCGATGGCGATCGCGCGCGCGCGGTCGAGGCCGCCGGGAATCGACCAGCTCAAGAGCGCCACACCCGAGAGTCCGATCGCGATCCCGATCGCCACCAACAGCCGCGGACGCGGCCCCTTGCCCACGATCCACGGCAGCACCGCCATCCACAGCGGCACGGTGGCGAGCATCAGCGAGATGGTTCCAGACGGCACCCAGCGTGCCGCCCAGCACACCCCGCCGTTGCCGCCGAGCAGCAGGAACAGACCGACCACCAGCGCCGATCGCCATTGCCGCCGCGTCGGCCGCGGCTCGTCGCGCAGGCGCATGCAGGTGAAGAGGATGGTCCCGGCGACGACGAAGCGCGTGCCCGCCATCAGGAAGGGCGGCAGCGTGGTCACCGCCAGCGCGATGGCCAGGTACGTGCTTCCCCAGATGACATAGAGCGCGGCGAAAGCGGCGATGATCAGGCCCGGGTGAGGGCGTTCTGCGACCATGTCGTCGACGCTCGTCGCTGGTCGAGTCGATACAAGGCCGGCCTTCCGTCGACGATCCGCTGATTCAGGCGCACACCTCGACGGGTTGGCGGGTCGCATCGAGTTCGGTGATCGCCGCGCACAGTTGCTGGCCCCGTGGCGAGAGCGCACGATAGACTTCTGTCGGCATCGGCCGTTCGCGATGCGTCGAGCGCATCCAGCCGGCGTAATATCCGACGCTGGTCATCGGGCGGATCTGATCGGAGCGGTTCGCGGTGCCGCCGTGCCAGCAGCGCACGTCGCGGATGATCGCGGTGCCGGCGGGGGCGCAGAGCTGCTGGTTGCGCATCCACTCCGGCTCTTCGTCGAGGCTCGGGATCGGCGCGCGGCTACGTTGGGTGCCGGGCACGAAGCGGATGGCCCCGTTGGCGACGGTGAAATCGATCATGGTCACGTTCATGACGATGAACGGCGTCGGCAGATCGCGGACCGTCACCTGGCCCAACGGATCCTTGAGGAAGTCTGGAAGGTCGGAGTGCAGTCCCTGGATGCGCGCACCCGGCAGCGAGTAATCACCGCCTCCTCCGGTGCAGTGGTAGTCGGGTCCCCAGATGCCGTCGAGGATGGCGAGGACCTCCGGCACATCGACCAGGATCGCCCACTCGGGGTGATGGATCTGCGAGCCGAAGGAATAGCGAGCGAATCCACGGTTCGCCTGCTCGAGCGCGATCGCACTGGTCTGTTCGGCGATGACGCGGCGGGCGCCATCCTGCATGCGCGCGAGCTGCTCGGCGGTGAACAGTCCTGAGACGGCGACGAAGCCGTCGCGATGGAAGGTGCGAACGGCTTTCGCGGTGTCGTGGCGGTCGATGATGTCGATATCGAGCACGGGAGCCTCCTGGTCGGGGTACAGGAGGCATCGTACCGATCGGATCCGTCCCGATCGCGGGCGCTGGGGTCCGGATTTCGGGTGCTACTCTGGTTTCCCAGTCACGGCGAGCGGAACCGCCCGGGGGTTTTGCCGGTGACGCGCTGGAAGACTTTGGCCAGCGCGCGCGGACTCGACAGGCCGACCGCGCGCGCGACTTCGCGCACCGGCAGCAGGGGATCCTCGAGCAGCAGCTGTGCGGCGCGGACGCGCATGTCGGCCAGCACCTGCGGATAGGTCTTGCCGGTGGCGATGCGCAGCGCGGTTCCCAGGTGCGCGGCGGTGACGTGGAAATCCTTGGCGAGTGCTTGCAAGGTCGCGGTGCGCCGGGGTCCATCGACCTCGATGCGGCGCAGCAGCGCTTCGGCGAGGGTGCGTTCGCGCGTGGTCCCCGCCTGCGCCGCCTGCTGGGTCGGCTGCAGCAGATCCGCGAGCACGCGCAGCGCGGCGGCGAGCACCGATGCCGGGACGCGATCGAGGCGGCGGCTC
>JACDEN010000130.1:6481-7084 GCA_013816415.1 Planctomycetota bacterium | reverse complement strand
GTGTGCAGCCTGTCGATGGACGCGCTCGCGCAGGGGGCGATGCGCGTGACGTACATCCGGCGAGCGGACGCTGCGCTCGTCCCTTTCACGCTGGTGGTGCCCATGATCGCGCCTCGTCCACCGGCGCCGGCCGTGCCGCAGCCAGCGCCCGCCGCCGAGGTCGCGCTGCCCGCCGCGCCCGAGCGAACGCTCGCCGTACACTCGGCCTTCGAGACCGCCCCTGTCGGCTTGCGCGCGGAGCTGACGGCGCATGAACGCGAGATCGCGGCGCTGCCGCCGTATCTGGCGTACACGCAGCTCGTGAGCGAGCTGGGGCACAGTCGGCAGGACGTGTGCGAGCACGCGATCGGCGGGTTCGTGTCCGACCATACCGACGATCAGGCGCTGATGTTCCTCGCTGGCTGCCTGGAGCGCAGCCGCTTCGCCCTCGAGTCCGCCGACCGGGTGCTGGCGCACGCCGAGTCGCTCGATCCGCAGAGCGTGCGCGGACGCTGCTGCCGGCTCGTCCTCGAGCTCGACGCGAAGCGCGACGTGGCCGATAACCTGCTGAAGCTGAAGACGATGACGACCGGCGCCGAACCTGATCCGATCGTGGTGTGGCTC
>JACDEN010000130.1:0-6471 GCA_013816415.1 Planctomycetota bacterium | reverse complement strand
GTGTGGCTCTATGCCATCGAGTGCCGCGCCGCGAACTCCGTGGATGACGGCATCCAGGCGTACGAGCTGATGACCTCTGTTCTGAGGGGCCAGACATCGATGATGTGCCAGACGCACGCCAACCTGCTCGATTCCGCGAAGCGCTCGGGCGAGGCGCTGTACCTCCGCCAGCGGGCCGTGGCGCTCGAGCCGGCGAGCTTCACGTACAATGGCCTGGGCGACACCCTGCGCAAACTGCGGCGGCACGCCGAGGCCGCCGACGCGTATGCCGCCGCGACCCGCTGCGACGATCAACAGGCCGAGACCTTCGCGCGGTGGGCGGGCTCCCTGCAGCAGACCGGCGACGACGCGCAGGCGATCGTCCACGCGCGTGCCGCCCTCGCGCTGGATGGTCAGCACCTGCTGGCTCTGCGCGTGCTCGCCTACTCGCTCGAACGCACCGGCGAGACTGGCGAGGCGGTGCGCGCCTACGAGGCCGTTCTGCGCATCGACCCCGACGATCACTGGGCGCGCAATCGGCTGGAACCGCTGATGCAGCGCGTGCCGGGGCCACTGCCATAACGACCGATCCAGCCCGAGGGTTCGCCGGCGCATCGACATCCGATGTTGATTCCGCGGTTGAGCACGGGCCCTGACCGCGCGGTGCCGCCGCGTCAAACGGAGCGCCAGCGAGCCACCGCGAGGGAGGCGCAAGGGTTGACGGCGAGCACCCCGGTACGCTCACCAGGCAGAGCGGCTCATGACTCGCGAGGTCTACGAGGAGCTGCACGAGGAGTTGAAGCAGGCCGAGACCGTCATTCACAGACATTCTCTCCAACCACGGATTTGAACCCCGGCATCCGACTCGCCTCCTCGCTCCGCTGCGCTCGCTGCGGGGGGCGTCGTCGGGCTGCGGCGGCCGCAGGCTGCACTGCAGCCTGCTTCGGCGAAGCGCCGATCCGCCTCCGCCCTTCAGGTTATTCGCCTTAAAATGGACATGACCCGAAGATCGGAGGTTCAAATCCTTCCCCCGACGTCTGCAGGCGGGACGAGTGCCGAGCGATTCTCTGCTGAATCCGGCCAGCGATATTGGGCCAAAAGGACAATCTTACTCAGCCCCCCTCACAGGAGCTGGCTGAGCAAGGTACGAGCAGGCACCACGGTCGGCTCATGGCGGGCGAAGCAGTCAGCCGCCACGTACTCGCGGTCGAGCACGACCTGGAACGCGTGCCGCGCCTTGATCTGGTTCTGATAGTATTTCAGCGACGGGCTGAGGCTGTCCTGTCCGGCTTTGACCTCGACCAGGAACCACGGCTTGCGGTCGCGGATCACCACGAAGTCGACCTCGCGCTGTTGCTTGTCGCGCAGATAGCGCAACTCGAACGTCCCCAGCCCCAGGTCGCTCCAGCCTTCGACGGCCTTGAGCAGGTGGCAGGCGATGAATGTCTCGGCCCGCTTGCCCGGATCCTCGATCCCGGACCAGTCGCGCAGAAACCACTTCGGCTCCTTGCGCAGCGACTTGGTGACGTTGGTGAACCATGGGCGGATGAGGACGCCGACGTGCAAGGCGACCAGCAGCTCAAGCCAGTGCTTCACCGTGTCAGGAGCGACATGCAGATCATCGGCCAGCGACTTCATCACGATCTGATCGCACGAACGATGGTGCAGGATTTCAGCGAGCAGACCGATCTGAGCCACCTCCCGCACCAGGGTCAGGTCTCGGATGTCCTCGCGCAGGAGCTGGTGCTGCCTGGAATCACGCCAGCGGCGCGAGAATGCCGCCGTCCGATGCGCGAATGGCTCGGGGAATCCGCCGTGATCCCACAGTGCCTTCCACTGGTGGTCAGGCAGGGGCTTCGGTGCGCGGATCAGCTTGTCCGGAATTGAGGGAGCCACCAATTCGCCAACCGAAAAAGGATGCATGCGGTAGTGGAAATAACGCCCCATCAGACTGTCGCCTCCACGGCGGTACACGTCCAGGCGCGAAGACCCGGTGACGATCACCCGGCAGCGGTCAGCGTAGATGTCGAAGAACCCCTTGAGCCAATTCTTCCAGCGACCGAACTTGTGGATCTCGTCGATGGCGATGACGGGCAGCGTGTCGCTCAGGTTGTCCAGGCCGACGTGCGTGGCGACGGCATCCGGCCCCGCTGCGATGAGTTTCCGATGGGCCGGGTTATCCCAATCGAGATAGCTCCCGGACAGATGCCTGGCCGTCGTGGTCTTCCCAACCTGGCGTGGCCCACTGATGAACGCCATCTGGCGGTAGCTGGCGAGATGCCTGGCGATGAGGGCGTCATAGAGGCGCGGAAGCGGCTTGGGCATGTTGGTCTAAAATAGACTGAACTAGATTATGGTCCAGACCAAAATCGAGTCTGGGTGATTATAGTCCAGGGTTTGCGTACCCTCGCCTAGCCCTCAGTTATGCGACACATGATCCAGACGCCGGATTCCGCGCTCAGACGGATATAGCAGGCGTTGGAGGCGTCTAGAAACGACTCACCCCCGGCTGTAACCGGGGGTGCTCGTGTTAATCATTCTAGTGGTTGCGGGGGTCGATGGGTCACCCAATGTTCATCGGGTTCCAGGCCCCTCTTGATGGGCCTGAGACGCAGCACGTTGACCTTCGATTGGCTATCAGTCGAGGGGTGCCTGCGCCCCCTTACTGAGGAAACGGGATCAGGGTTCGCCAGGCACGCTTCATAGGAAGGACGGCCTGAAGTAGTACCTTGGCGGCAATGCGGTGAAAGAGCGGCGGCGGGGGGTACGTGGCCCTGGTCCATGATCTCCCAATGCCGAACAACATGACAACATTGTAATGCGTCACTGAACGTCAGCGGAATAAGCTCAAGTGCTATGCACGTATCGCTCTCATGATGGAAGTAAGGGTTCGCCGCAAGTTGCCTATTCTCATCGTGGGTCTCGGTGTCGCGATCTGTGGGTGCACGGGGTATCGGCAACAACCATTGGATGCCACGACGAGCGAACAGTCATTTGTACACCGGTCCCTCATGGACCCCGGTTTGGAATCGTATATTCACGCTTCGCTCAGCGGCGCGGTTCCTCCTCCTCCTGATGCATGGCCACCCAGTGTCCTCGACCTCCCGACGTTGACGCTGATCGCCTGGTACTTCAGCCCCGACCTGGCCGTGTCGCAGGCGGAGGCAGGAGAAACCGAGACCGCGGAGATCACCGCACAGCAGCGCCCAAACCCGTCGGTGAGCTTCTCCCCCGTTTATACTATCGGCGGGCCGCCCTGGGGACTGGGCCTATCCCTGGACGTGCCGATCGAGACGGCCAACAAGCGGTCGATTCGACGAGTGCTTGCCCAGGCGCTGACGACGGTGGCACACCTGCGCGTGGCCGAAGCCGCCTGGCAGGTCCGCCGCCGGCTACGTGCCCAGGTGGTCGAGTTGGGAGCAGCAGAGGCTCGATCGCTCTCCGCCAGTGCCGAGGTCGATGCGCAGCAGGCGCTCGTGCAGGTGCATGAGCGCCTGGTGGCGCAGGGGCTCGGGTCAGGGGTGCTGCTCGCCCAGGCACACGCCGACCTATCGAGCGTGCGCGTGGCTCAATCGACGGCCATGGGTGAAGTCCGTCTCGCCAAGGCTCGGCTCGGCCAGGTCCTCGGACTGCCGATCGAGGCGCGAGGCGTCCACGAGATCCGCTGGGACGGATTCACCCAGGCACCGACCGACTTGGATCTCAGCGCCATGCGCGAGACGGGCTTGAGAAACCGGTTGGATCTGCGCCGGCTCCTGGCGCAGTATGCTGGGGCGGAATCCGCTCTGCAGCTCGAGGTGGCCAAGCAATATCCGGACATCCATCTGGGTCCCGGATGGTCATGGAACACGGATACCCAGCAGTTCACGCTCGGCGTCTCTTTCAACCTCCCCCTCAATGGCAACCGCGGGCCAATCGCCGAAGCCGCCGCGCAGCGACGGACCGCGGCCGCCCGCTTCATCGCCCTGCAAGCCGAGATCATCGCCGGCATCGATCAAGCCGTCATCGCCTACCGTACCGCCGTCGAGACATTTCGATTGGCAGAACGCCAACTCGATGATCACCGTGAATTATTGGCTCGTGCAGAACGCGCCGTGGCAGTCGGAACCGGCGATTCGCTGGTTCTGGCGCAACTCCAGCTAAACGTCGCCGTGGCCCAACGCGCGCGTGTTGATGCTCTCCATGCGGTCCAACGGGCGGTGACCTCGCTCGAGGATGCCGTGCAACAGCCATTGGTGGCTGCAGAGGCCGTGCCGATTGACGTCACGCTCCCAACGACGCCGCCCTCGGCCCAGGAATCCATCCCATGAAGCGCTTCTGGATATGGACCATAACCGTGTGCTCGCTCGCCGTCGTGGCCGGTCTCCTCACATGGGCCTTCATCGAAGGCCGGGCAGAGATGGCGCGCGAGCGCGAGCGTGAAGCGCCGGTCTCGTCACCATCGCGAGTTGCGAGTGGCAACGATGGCCCGGTCATTGCGCTCACCGAGGACGAGCGCACCCGCCTTGGCATCACGGTCGCTCCCTGCCCACTCGTGTCCCAGGTTCCCAGCCGCGTGGCGTATGGCGTGATCGAAGCCGACCCCTCGGCATCGGTCACCGTGCGAGCGCCGGTCGCGGGCAGGATCCAGGTCGACCCGCGCTCGCCCTGGCCGCAGCTGGGCGATCATCGCCAAGCGGGCGACGTTGCCGGTCGAGTGATCCCGCGCCTGACGGTCACCGATCTCGTCGACCTGCGCGTCCGCCTAGCTGCCGCCCAGGCCGAGGTCGCGACGGCCACCGCGAGTCTCGAAGCCGCGCGAGCTGCGGCAGCGCGTGCCCACACGCTGAACCTGGACCACGCCTCGGTATCCTTGCAGAGCGTCGAGGACGCGGAGTTGCGGGTACGTTCGGAGGAGGCGCGCCAAACGACCGCCGCGGCGACCGTCGACATCGTGACCACCGTGCTCGGACAGCCGACAGCCCAGGAAGCTTCGCCGGTAGCGAGCGTCTTTACCATCCTTCTGCCTACGGGATCCATCGCGGAAGTTCTTGCCGCACCGGAAGAGATCGTCGAGAGTGGCCAGCCGCTGCTGCGCGTGGTCGACTACGATCATCTCCTCGCGCGCGTGCAGCTCCCAGGATCCGATGGTGTGGGTGCGTCCCGCGCGACCGTGGTGCGGGTGGGGGATCCGTCATCGGTGGCTGCGACCGTCATGGCCATGGGCGCGATCGCGCCGGGATCATTGGAAACGGTGTTGGTGCTGCGCCTCGAGAAGTCACCGGCAGGATGGCGACCCGGGCAGGCGATCATGGCTCGCATCGACGTCGGCGGTGAGCCCGTGACCGGAGTAGTGATCCCACGATCCGCCATCGTCCGACATGCCGGCACGGCGTGGGTCTATGTCCAGACCGATCCTGGGCACTTGGCGCGGCGACCGGTGTCGCTCGACCAGCCGGTCGATCTCGGCTGGTTTCAACCGGAATGGGGCTCGGTGTCGCTTGTGGTGGCCGGAGCGCAGGGACTGCTCTCCGAGGAATTGAAGTCGAGCATCCAGGTCGGCGAGGACAACGCGGGAAAATGATATTCCTCGGATTTGCACCGGACGCGCTGCGTCTGAGCAGCGCATGTTGAATCGTATCGTCTCGCTCGCGCTGCGACTGCGCTGGATCGTCGTCGGCCTCGCGCTCGCGATCGCTGGCTACGGCATGTACACGGCCACGCACGCGAAGATCGATGTCTATCCCGAATTCGCGCCGCCCCAGGTCGTGGTACAGACCGAAGCACCCGGGCTCTCACCCGAGGAAGTCGAGCAATTGGTGACGAGGCCGGTGGAGCAAATCATCGCTGGCGTGGTTGGACTGAGCTCCCTGCGTTCGCAGTCGATCCCCGCGCTCTCGGTCGTCACGGCCGTCTTCAGCGATGACACCCACATCCTGCAAGCCCGGCAAGTCGTCAGCGAGCGCCTGGTCGACCTCGTTGGGCGACTGCCCGCCGGCGTCAGACCTTCGATCGCGCCGCTGACGTCCGGAACGAGCATGATCCTGGCCATCGGCATGACCTCGCAGCAGCGCTCCCTGCGCGAGCTGCGCACCCTCGCCGATTGGACCATTCATACGCGGCTCGTGGCGGTCCCCGGTGTCGCCAAGGTCGCCGTCTTCGGCGGTGAGGTGCGCCAGCTGCAGATCCAGATCCTCCCCGACCGCCTGCGCGCCTACGATCTCGACCTGGGGCAGGTCGCCTCAGCGGCCCGGCTCGCGACCGGAATCCGCGGTGCAGGTTTCGTCGAGACCGATGCGCAGCGCATCGTGATCCATAGCGAGGGGCAGCGGCTGGACGCGGTGGCTCTGGGACAGGCGATCGTCAGCTGGAAGAGCGGAGCGGCGATCCGCTTGGCGGATGTCGCGACCGTGGCGGAAGGTTCCGAGCCGAAGATCGGCGACGCGGTCATCGCCGGAGTCCTCGGGGTCGAACTGGTGGTCAGCAGTCAGTACGGTGCGAACACCATGGATG
>JACDEN010000703.1 GCA_013816415.1 Planctomycetota bacterium | reverse complement strand
GCCTCGGGCGCAAGTGCCCGACCTACGACAGCTGCTTCTTCTACAACGCGCGCCGCGAGATGGAGGGCGCGCACCTGCTGATCGTCAATCACCACCTCTACTTCAGCGACCTGGGCCTGCGCGAGGATTTCGCCGGTATCCTGCCGCCGCACGACGTGGTGGTGTTCGACGAGGCGCACACGCTCGAGGACGTCGCCACCGATCACCTCGGCTCGTCGGTGAGCGAGGCGCAGGTGCGCTTCTTCATCGACGGCTTGTGGAGCCGCAAGTCGAAGGGCCTGCTCGCCGACGACCGCTTCGCCTTCGCGCGCGAGGCCGCCGAATACGCGCGGGCCCAGAACGAAGAATTCTGGAAGGCGGTCGCGCTGCTCGCCGGCGACAGCACCGAGGACACCTTCAAGCTGGCGACGCCGCACCAGGTCGACAATACGCTCAGTCCCGCGCTCGACCTCCTGTCGCAGCGCCTCGACGCCTGCGCCCAGCGCGCGGGCGAGGACAATCTGCTGCACGAGGTGAAGGCGCAGCAGGCGCGCGCCCTGGCGTTCGCCGGCTCGCTGCGCGCGATCGTCAGCCACGGCATGGAGGGCCACGTCTATTACGCGCACGTGCCGACGCAGCGCGGGCCCGGACAGAACCGCATGTCGCCGAGCCTGAGCGCCAGCCCCCTGTCGGTCGCCGATCTGTTGAAAGCGCGGCTGTTCGACGCGATGAAGACGGTGATCCTGACCTCGGCCACCCTCGCGGCCGACGACTCCGACCGCTTCCTGTTCCTGCGTCGCCGGCTCGGACTCGAAGGCGGCGCGGCGCAGCGGCTCGACAGCCCATTCGATTTTCCGAACCAGGTGAAGCTGATCCTCAACCAGTCGCAGATCGATCCCAACAGTCCGCGCTACGAGCAGGCGCTCGCCGGCTGGCTCGCCGAATACCTTTCCGACCCGGAGGGCGGCCGCGTCGGCGGCAGCTTCGTGCTCTTCACCAGCTACCGCCAGCTCAAGGCGGTGCACGACCTGGTGCGCCCCGCGCTCGACCGCACGAATCGCTTTGTCCTGCGCCATGGCGATGGCATGGGCCGCGCACAAATGCTCGACCTGTTCAAGCGCGTCGGCGACGCCGTGCTGTTCGGCACCTCGTCCTTCTGGGAAGGCGTCGACGTCCCCGGCAACGCGCTGCGCCACGTCATCATCACCAAGCTGCCATTCGAGGTTCCGAACCACCCGGTGATCGAAGCGCGCCACCAGGAGATCACCCGGCGCGGCGGCAACGCCTTCATGGAGCGTTCCGTTCCCGAAGCGATCATCCGCTTGAAGCAGGGCTTCGGCCGCCTCATCCGCACCAAGACCGACACCGGCTCGGTGGTGATCACCGACCACCGCGTGCTGACCAAGGCCTACGGCCGCTACTTCCTCAAAGCGCTGCCGGCGTGCGGGGTGGAGATCGTCGAACTGGCGAAGTACGCCGCGACCGAGACCTGACCCTCCGGCGCATCGGCCTCTCCGACAGCATCTTGGGACCATTTCTCAGAAAGTGGGGCAAAGTACGCACCGGCGGCTCCTCCTTGGTCATGACGGGGGGTTCCGATGATGATGTCCGTGTCGACGATGCCTTTTGAGAGCGAGACCTCGGCGGATCCCGACACGCGCCTTCTCGACGCGTGGCGCCGACATGGAGATCGCCGTGGCATCGAAGAACTGTTCCGCCGCCATGCCGCGCCCGCCTACGGCGTCGCGCGTCGGCTCGCCGATCGCGGGTCGGATGCCGAGGATGCGGTCCAGGACGGATTCATCCAGGCGATGGCGAGCGCGAACAGTTACCGTGGCGATGCGCCGGTGAGTGCGTGGCTGCTGGCGCTGGTGGCGAATGCACAACGTCGTCGCGCGCGCGCGGATCGTCGGCGACGACGACGCGAATCGGATGCTGCTGCCCTGACGCACCAGCCAGTCGCTGGCCGGTCGGACGAGATCGCCGAGGTGGTCCAAGGCATGTCGTTCCTTCCTGAGCGGTATCGGACCGCACTCGCGATGCGCTACTTCGACGATCTCCCGGTGCCCGAGATCGCCGTCATCCTGCGCTGCACGGAAAAGGCCATCCGCCACCGGCTCGAGCGTGGGATCGACCGCCTGCGCACCTCGCTCGCGGCTGACGGCCGCGGAGTGGGTGCGAACGCCATCGCCGCCGCGCTCGCGTCGCAGACGGCACCGCCGACGGCCTCGGCAGGGCTCATGTCGGCGATTCCAGGCCTGGCCGCCAGCGGACCGACCGCCACAGCGGCTTGGGTCGCTGTCGCCGCCACGGTCATCAAAGCGCTATCGCTGTTCGCCGTCACCCTCGCGATCGCCGTACTCACGCGATCGCTGGTGACCGGATCGGCCTCCAGGTCGAATCCCCCGCCCGCGATCGATCGGACGGTGCCGCCGCTCGATCGGCTGGTCAGCGTTCCGTTGCTGCACGACGACCTCGCC
>JACDEN010000702.1 GCA_013816415.1 Planctomycetota bacterium | reverse complement strand
ACCTTGATCACCTTCATCTCGCGCGGCTGCGCGTCCGACAAGGCAGCGGTGCGCGTGGTGGGCGCGACGCGCGGCCCGCCGCATCCGGCGAGCAGTACGATGATGGAGACCAGGGCGAGCAGACGCATGTGCGTAGTCTTTTCTTGAGTTCGCCCGCTACCAACGATAAGTGGCCCCCGCCCTCGACGCCGCCTCCGACGTCGATGCACCCCGAGGCACCCATGAGCCACTCTCCCGCAGCCGCCCCGCCCGCCCTGAATCCGCTGGCCGCCCAGGCCAACGCGGCGCTCGCCAAGGATTGCCCGACGGCGTTCGAGGTGCTCAGCCAACTCGGTAAACGCATGTATTTCCCAGCCAAGGGCATCCTCGCCCAGGGCGCCGAGGCACGCGCGAAAGGCAAGCGCTACAACGCCACCATCGGCATCGCCACCGAGGCCTCGGGGCCGATGCACCTCGCCTGCGTCCACCAGTCCTTCGCCCCGGGAATGGACCCCAAGGACCTGTACGTCTACGCGCCCAGCGACGGCAAGCCCGAGCTGCGCAAGGCGTGGGCCGAGAAGCAGCGCGCGCAGACGCCCTCGCTCGCCGGCGCTCCGATCAGTCACCCGGTGGTGACCAACGCGCTGACCCATGGCCTGTCGCTGATCGGCGATCTCTTCCTCGATCCGGGCGACGAGGTGCTGGTGAGCGACCTGATGTGGGAGAACTATCCGCTCTGCTGGGAAACCCGCATCGGCGCGCGCGTCGTCACCTTTCCGCTCTTCGACAAGCGCCTGTCGGGATTCAACCAGGACGGATTCATGCAGGCGCTCGCCGCGCGCCGCGGCCGCAAGCTGGTGGTGGTGCTGAATTTCCCCAACAATCCCTCGGGCTACACCGTGACCAAGGCCGAGGCCGGGGCGATCGTCAACATGCTGATCGCCGCCGCCGCTGCCGGGACCAAGCTGGTGGTCGCGTGCGACGACGCGTATTACGGCATGTTCTTCGACCCCCAGTGCGAGACCGAGAGCCTGTTCGGCAGGCTCGCCCATGCGCACGAGAACCTGCTGGCGATCAAGGTCGATGGCGCCACCAAGGAGGAGTTCGTGTGGGGCCTGCGCGTCGGCTTCCTCACCTATGGCGTCAAGGGCGCCACCCCGGCCGCGTACGCCGCGCTCGAGCAGAAGACCTCGGGCCTGATCCGCGCCACCATCTCGAACGTCAGCCATGCCAGCCAGACGGTGGTGCTGAAGGCGCTCCTGCATCCGGAATTCAAGAAGCAGCAGGCCGAGAAGGTCGAGATCCTGCGCCGCCGCGCGGCGGTCACCGCGGTGGAATGCCGGAAGGCGGAGTACGCCGACTGCTGGGATGTCTACCCGTTCAATTCCGGTTACTTCATGTGCGTCAGGCTGAAAGGCGCCGATGCGGATGCGGTGCGCCTGAAGCTGCTCGACGAGCACGGCCTGGGCACCATCGCGCTCGGCGCCACCGATCTGCGCGTCGCGTTCTCGTGCCTGCTCGAGGAGCAGATCCCCGACGTGTTCGCACGTCTCGCGCAGGGAGTGCGCAGCGTCCGCGGTCGCTAAACAGCGTTCCTGCCCGCGGAAACGCGCTCAAGCTTCGGCTCAAGCGGGATCGATCGACGTCAGCGGTAGCCAGGGCCGTAGCCGTAGTCGTAGTCGTAGCCATGTCGCTCCACGCACCGTTCCCCGGAATTGTTCCGCTGCGAACCGGGCGTAGGCTCACCGCATGGTTGCACTCCGGGGGCTCGTGCGGCATACCGCTGGAATCGCTGCTTCGACCGCAGCGCTCGTGATCGGCTTCGCGATCCCCTGGTGCTGGCGCGGCTCGTCGCCATCGGATCCGGTGCTGCTCTCGCAGCAGTGCCAGAGTTTCCTGCGCGACATCGCCACCACCAAGGTGGTGATGAAGATGGTCGTGGTCGGGGGCTTCGTCGACGAAGGCGTGATCCGCTGGACCAGTTCCAAGGACGAGGTGGTCAGCTCGAACATGATCGACGTCGACTTCGGCATCCCGATCGATCGTCTGACCCCCGATCGGTTCTCGCGGGTCGGCAGGCAGATCCAGATCCGTGTTCCCGCGCCCAAGGTCATCGATCCCGGTTACCGCATCACCGATTCCAAGATCGTCGACAAGCGCAGCGACCGTTGGTTGACCGAGCCGCGCTACGAATCGGCCCGCCTCGCCGCGCAGCAGCAATCGCTGGCCGAAGCACCGGCGCGGCTGAAGGCCCTGGGCATCGACCAGGATGTCCGCGAGTGCACGCGACGGCTGCTCGAGCGGTTGGTGCCCGATCTGCTCGGCGACCCGGACTTGACCATCGAAGTGCTGTTCGACGACGAAGCACCGGCGGGGGGCCGCACGTGAGCGCGAAGCGACTGGTCGGCCTACTCGCCGTCGGATTGACCATCGGCATCTGCGCCCGTCTGCTGGGCGGAGGGGGCACCCACGTCCAGGGC
>JACDEN010000701.1 GCA_013816415.1 Planctomycetota bacterium | reverse complement strand
CGATCGGAGCGGTCGCATTGGTCGCCAGCGCGGCGATCTCGTCGGCGTCGGCCGGCGGCTCGCCGGCGACGTAGGTCCCGCTGGGCGCGATGTGGCCGGGGCGCGTCTGCAGCCAGATCCCTCCGATGGTCGACCAGCGCGCGACCTCCATCCACAGGCGCTCGAGCAGCAGCTTCGGCGCCACCGTCGGATCCATCAGCTGCAGGACCGTTCCGACGCGGGTGGGCCAGGTGCGCATGTGGGACGCAGCGCACACGGCGCGCCGAGCCGTTTGGCTGCGCTGAGCATCAGTCGGGGGCGGGGTGCTCGGTTATGCGGCTCGTGGTGCCGTGCTTGCGTGCGGGCGCGCAAAAATCGAGCGGTCGCTCATGATTCCCAGCGCTCCCTGCGGTCGCCATTGTGCCGGGAATCCTGAGCTTGCTTTTTGACCAGGGGGCGGCGCGCGCCCCCTGTAACCCCCGCATGATTCGCGGCGCGCCCGCTGGAGTCAACGCATCAGCGGATAGCGGCGGATCAGTTCGCGCGGACTCAGCCCGAGGTGCTGGCGGAACACCCGCGAGAAATACAGCGCGTCGGGGTAGCCGACCTGGTGCGCGACCTGCTTGACGTTCATCGTCGTCGTCGTCAGCAGCTCGCGCGCCTTGGCCAGTCGGACGTTGGTGCGGTATTCGACCGGACGCACGCCGAAGCGCTGGTGGAAGAGATCCGACAGGTAGTCGTGGGTCAGCCCGCTGCCGGCAGCGAGCCGCTCGATGGTGATCGGGTCGCAGGCGCGCTGCTCGAGCGCTTCGCGGAAGCGCGCCAGCGCGCGGTGCGTGCCGGTGGCGTCGGCGTCGACGGTGGGCGCATCGACGTAGAGCGCGAACTGCTCGAGCACCAGCGCGCGCGCCAGCAGCGAGCTGGCGACGTCGCCGCGAGCGAGCGCGCGGCCGACGCGCGCGATGCGGTCGATCATCGCGGTGGCGGTGACCGCGTCGACCGCCTTGCAGTAGGGCAGCAGGATGCGGCGACCGTCCATGGTGAGCGCCACCGATGCCTGGTCCCGGCGCTCGATGCGCAGCGCGCGCCAGGTGAAGCGCGTGAACCAGTTGTCGACGCGTCCCGAAATCTCGCCCTCCTCCTCGTGTCCAGCCGGCAGGAAGCTCAGGATGGGACGATGGCTCGGCAGCACCGTCGTGCCCAGGCGGTAGCGGCCATCGAAGCGCAGCATCACGCCCAGGACATGGTACCGGTGCCGCATCCGGTGCGGCTTCGCGCGTTCGATGACGCGCTCCATGTGCACCGCGTCGTAGGGCAGGGGGGCATCGATCGCAGCGGCCATGGTTCCAGGATTTATCCATGTTTGTCCGCAATGCGACCGATTGTCGCCGCAAGAACCGGCTATGATCAGCGCCATGATCCCTACTTCATCCATGCCGATCCTGCTCGATGAATCGACCCTCGCGCTGCACGCCTTCTCGCTCGCCGCCTCCGGCTGGACCATCCTGCCGGGTCAGGTCGACGCCCAGGAGCTGGCGGCTCTGCGCGCTGCCAGCGACCGCGGCCTGATGGCGCTCAAGCGGCATCACGACCTGGGGTTGCCGGTACGGCATTATTCGGGTTCGAAGCATTACCTCGCGATGCGCGCGATGTACTGCTGGGACGAGGCCTGCCGCCGCATCATCGAGCATCCGTCGATCGCCGCGCTGGCGTCGCGGGTGTTGGGAGCGCATCGGCTGTGGGACCTCAGCACCATGTGCGCGCTGCCGGTGGCGCCCGGTGACGAGAGCGGCGCGACGGGCTGGCATCGCGACTTCTCCGGCAGCGACGACGGCCCCGGCTACCTGTGGTTCTTCCTCTGCCTCGACGATGTCACGGCCGAGAACGGCGCCACCTGGGCGGTCCCCGGCAGCCATCACCGGGGCCCGGCGGGCGCGCCGCAGTTCCCGCTGCCCGAGACCTGGTGCAGCGACGCCCAGGTCACCCGCTTTCCCACCGGCATGCCGCTCGCGGCGCGCGCAGGAGACATCATGGTCCTGGATCCCACCGTCCTCCACAGCAGCGGCCGCAATGCGACGCTCACGCCGCGACGGCTCTTGAATATCGGCGTCTGCCGCCACGACCGCAAACCGCTGTTCGACCACTGGGCGCTCGCGGGAGCCGATGTCCAGAGGCACGCCAGCCCGCGGCTGCGCGAGATGCTCGATAGCGGTCCGTCGGATCTCGATCAGACGTGGAGCGTGCTGCCGGAGGGGTGGAGGACGGAGCCGCGCGGAGAGTCCGACGTCCGACGTCCGGGGTTCGGGGTCGACTGCCGGGACGGACAGAGAGCTGTCGACGAGACGACGGTCTCGGTGGGGGCGGTATGAAGCCGGTCACGGTCGCTCTCGTCGGCGCGGGGACTCATGCCCGCACCATCATCATCCCGTCGATCAACCAGGTCGAGGAGCTGCGCCTGGTCGCGCTCGCGACCGCGCGGCCCGAGAC
>JACDEN010000700.1 GCA_013816415.1 Planctomycetota bacterium | reverse complement strand
ACTCAGCGGGCTCGTCTATCCGAAACCGGCGGGACGGCCGCTCGGCCAGCACTGCGCGCCGACTGACGGCACCTCGACCACCGGCGATCATCCCGGCGGAGACGAGTTCAACGGACACCGCCGCTACCAGACCGGCGATTCGCAGCACCACGTCGACTGGAAGGCGCATGCGCGCGGACGCAGCCTGCTGGTGAAGGATTTCATCGGCGCCGGCGGCGGCGTGGTGTGGTGCGAGTGGGAGCGCACGCAGGGGGACGACGAGCAGCGGCTGGCGCAGCTGGCGCAGTGGATCCTCGAGGCGCACCGATTGGCGATGAGCTACGGCCTGCGCCTGCCCGGCGTGGTGATCGCGCCGGCGGCCGGAGAGGGGCACTACCACCACTGCATGCGCGCGCTGACGCTGCATGGTTTTCCCGCCGGCGGTGATCCGTGACCGCGATCCGTCTGTACGAGCTGCGCGTCACCACGCTCGCCTGGTTGATGGCGGGAATGGCATTGTCGACAGCCGCTTTCGTGTCCTCGCTGCCGATCTGGCTGATGGTGGCGATCACGGCGCTGGGCGCGACGCTGTTGTGGCGGAGCTGGCACGGCCGTCCGCCGCCGCGGCTCGGGTTCCTGCGCATGCTGCTGCTCTCGGCGGTGGCGATCGGGCTGTTCTGGGCGACCGGCCGGCTCGGGGTCGGGCTCGACGGAGCGTCGCCGCTGTTCGTCTCCTTCCTGTGGTTCAAGCTGCTCGAATTGCACGGCCCACGCGACGTCATGCGCACCTGCTTCCTCAGCCTGTTCCTGGTGACCGCCCAGCTCCTGGTCGCGCAATCGCTCGCGCAGTCGCTTTACGCGGCCGCCTCGTCACTGGCGATCCTGGGCGTGCTCGTCCACCTGCATGTGGTCGGCCCGATGGGCGCCGGCGCCGACGGCCAGCCGCTGCGCAGCATGGCGCGCAGCATGCGCACCGCCGCGATCATCGTCGCCCAGGCGCTGCCGTTCGTCGCGGTGATGTTCATCCTGATCCCGCGGCCCGACCTGTCGCCGGGCATCGATCAGAACAACGCGGCGAGCGGCGTCACCGACTCGCTCGATCCCGGCGCGATCGCCGAGGTGGCGAAGAACACCCAGACCGCCTTCCGCGTGGAGTTCACCGGCGGGCGCGCCCCGTCGCCGCTCGACTGCTACTGGCGCGGCGTGGTGCTGTGGCACACCGATGGGAACACCTGGGATCGGCGCAGCCAGTCCCCGCGCGGGCCCGACATCGACGCCGGCATCGCCGGGCAGTTCACCGTCACCGCGTCGTCAGCCGAGCACGTCAGCTACGCGGTGGCGATGCAGCCGCACCGCCGACGCTGGCTCTATACCCTCGACTGCCCGACCGCGATCGTCCGCGGTACCGGGCTGAAGGACGTGGCGCTCAAGGCCGGCGTGGTCATGGAGCAGCGGACCGAGGAGATCCTCGATCCGCTGGTGTACCAGGCCGAGTCGGATCTCGGCGCGTCGGCGCACGATTGGGACGGAGGCTCGGAGCGGGACGACCACCGTTTCCCCTATTACGTGTTGCCGCCGGCGCGCGTCGATCCGCGCATCCGCGACCTCGCCCGGCGCTTCCGCGCTACCGCGACGCATGACGGCGTGCTCGATGGCGGGCAGGCGATCGCCGCGGCGCTCGACTGGTTCCGGGCCGAGAAGTTCATCTACACCCTGGCGCCCGGCGAGATGGGGCCGAACGCCACCGCCACATTCCTGTTCGAGAAGAAGCGGGGATTCTGCGGTCATTACGCCTCGGCGTTCAGCCTGCTCATGCGCCTGGCGAACCTGCCGTCGCGCGTGGTGATCGGGTATTACGGCGGCGAGATCAACGCCGTCGGCGGCTTCATGACCATCCGCCATTCCAACGCCCACGCCTGGAGCGAGGTGTGGATCGACGGCTCGGGCTGGCGGCGCGTCGACGCCACTGAGGCAGCGGTCGCGGTCGACGATCTCGGGAACGTCATCCCGGCGGAGTCGCAGGCGGATCGGCGCGCCTTCTCCTCATCGAACCACGACAACACCTGGCTCGGCCGTCGCCTCAAGGCCATGCGCGACCGCTGGGACTACATCGAGGCGAAATGGGACCGCTGGGCCCTCGGCTACGACGCCGAGACCCTGGATGGCCTGCTGAAACGCTTCGGCATCGACGGCTGGGGCGGCATCGGAATCTTCGCGCTGCTGGTCGCGTGCTGTGCGCTGCTGCTGGGTGCCGTGGTCCTTGGCATGCGCCGCCGCCGCCGCGCACGCGATCCGGCGGTCACCCTGTTCGGCGCCTTCTGTCAGCGCCTGGCGCGCGTCGGCGTCGAGCGATCCGCGAGCGAAGGTCCGGTGGACTTCGCGCGGCGGGCGAGCGAGCGCGTGCCCGACCACGCCGACCGCATCGCGCGCATCACCGAGAGCTATATCGGCGCGCGCTATTCCGGCGAGCACGCGCTCAAGCGCGAGC
>JACDEN010000699.1 GCA_013816415.1 Planctomycetota bacterium | reverse complement strand
GGGGGCTTCGCCCCCAAACCCCCACGACCTTTGTCGCCGTTCATTCTGGCTGCTGCAAGCAGCCAGAATGTTGCGGGATGGGCTGCGCCCATTGTATCCCGCAAACACGGCTCGGCGGTCGGATGGGCTGCGCCCATTTTTCCGCAACATGGTGCGACGGTCGGATTCCTGCATCGCGGCTGTTGTCGACCGAGAACGGAGAACCCAGGACCGAGAACCTATCTCCTTGCGATCGTCACTTCCACGACCAGCCGGACGCCGACGAACGGGCGGCTGATGTCCGGGGCGATGCGGCTGCGGCGGGCGCTGCGGCAGGCGTGCGGGTCGTCGACGTAGGAGCCGCCGCGGCAGACGCGGTAGATGCCGTGACGCTGCACCGGATTGCGCAGGGGCACCACCGGGTACTCGCCGTAGCAGTCGTCGCACCATTCCCAGACATTGCCGTGCAGGTCGTAGAGGCCCCACGCGTTCGCGCGCTTGCGCTTCACCGGATGGCTGACGCCGACGGCGTTGAGCGAGCACCAGCCGAGATCGTCGGGTCTGTCGGCGCCCGAGAACGGCGTGGTGGATCCCGCGCGGGCTGCGTATTCCCACTCCGATTCCGTCGGCAGGCGCGCGCGCAGGCCCGGCACCACGCGGCCGAGGCGCACACACAGCTCCTGGCAATCATGCCATGACACCTGCTCGACCGGGCGCTCGTCGCCGACGAAGCGCGTCTTGTGGCGCCCGCGCACCGCGTGCGACAGGCGACCGAACAGTCCGCCTTGCGTCGCCGACACCGCGTTCCACCACGCCTGGGTGACTGGCGTGTCGGCCATCCACAGCGGATGCGAGAACGACACCTGGTGCTGGGTCTCATCCGGCTGGCGCTCGATCTCATCGGGTGGACTGCCCATGGTGAAGGTGCCGGGGCGGATCAGGCGGAAGCGCTGCACGACGGAGCCGACCGATACATCGATCCACGCCGCTCCGTTGTCGAGTTGGTCGATGCCCCACGCCGACGCCCAATCCGGGATCCACGCAGGCTTATCCGGTAATTCCGACACCGGTGTCATGGTCGCGCCGGCACGCGCGGCAGGGCGGGACGGACGACCACCGATGCGGCGCACCTTGCCCTCGACAGCAACGTCACCGTCGGGGGTGGTATCGTCGGGGGCCGCAATCTCGGGCGTCGAGGTGTCCGACGCCTGCACCGACGATTCCGACAATAGGTCGAGGCTGTCCTGATCGAGGAGCGGCTCGGTGGATCCTCCGGCCTTCACCGCCACGAAGCTCGGTTGGCTCAGGTACGGATCGTCGTTCTCCTCCGGAGGCGGATCCGATGGCGCCGCCAGGTCCGGCGCGGCGGGCGTGACCAGGGCGATGCCGAGCGCGGCGGCGGTCGTCTCGATCAGTTGCTTGAGATCAGCGGGCGTGGCAGGACGGTCCTCGCGGCGCTTGGCCATCGCGCGCGCGATGAGGGCGCAGACCGCCGGCGGCAGGTCGGGCGTATGCGTGCGCGCGTCGGGAACGGGATCCTGCAGCACGCGGGCGATCACCGCGAACGAGTTCTTGCCTTCGTAGGGCGGATGCCCGGTGAGCAGCGCATAGAGCGTCGCGCCGAGCGCGTAGATGTCGGTGCGGATGTCGACCTCGTCGTCGGCATCCGCCTGCTCGGGCGACATGAACGCAGGCGTGCCGAGCGGCTGCCCGCCGGATGTTCCATCCTCGGCCGCGGCTTCTGCGAAGCAGGCCAGGCCGAGGTCGCCGAGCTTGGCGGCACCGGCGAGATCGAGGAAGATGTTGCCGGGCTTGATGTCGCGGTGGATCAGTCCAGCGCGACCAATCGCCTCGAGGCCCCACGCGCAGTCGCGCACGATGCGCAGCGCTTCGCCGACCGGCAGCCGTCCGCCGCGACTCTTCACCAGTCGCACCAGATCGCCGCCCTGCATCAGCTCCATGGCCAGGTAGAGCTTGCCCTTGTCCTGTCCGGCATCGAAGCAGGTGAGCACGTGCGGGTGGTTGATCGCCGCCATCGCCCGTGCTTCGGCGAGGAAACGGTCGATCCAGTGTTGATTGCGCGCCAGCCGGCCGGCCATCACCTTGAGCGCGACTTCGCGCTGCAGCGACAGCTGGACGGCCTTGAACACCGAGCCCATGCCGCCATGTCCGAGCTTGTCGACCACGCGGTAGTTGCCGATCACCTTCGGCATCTGGCTGCGGTTGACCTCGTCCGCGAGCACACTCACCAGGTGCTTGGTGAGCAGCCCTTTCTTCAACAACCAAGCGCCGGCGTCGCCATCCTTGCGGGATCGCTCCAACGCCTCGTGCGCGCCCTCAGGCGGCAGCACGCCCTTCGCGAGCGCCGCCTTCACGAACAGCTGGTCGTAGTCGGTGGCCATCGCAGCGACGAGCATCAGCGGCGCATCGGGGGAGCAATGAATTGGAAGCTGTCCGACGTCCGACGTCCGACGTCGGACCTTCCCTCAGGAC
>JACDEN010000698.1:2141-2476 GCA_013816415.1 Planctomycetota bacterium | reverse complement strand
CGCTGTAGCAGGTGCTGAACGAGTCGATGCGGTTGCCATGGCCGGCGGCGTGGCGCCAATCGAGGTCGACGCCCGAGCAGCCGATGATTCCGCTTTCGCCTGAAATGTAGCCCATGCCCGCATGGATGCCGCGCTTGGTGGTGAGCTCGCGCTCATCGGCCCGCAGGTAGTCGATGCCGCCCATGATGTAGAACGGCTGATGCGATTCCCCCCACGACGACGCGGCGGCGACGAGCAGGAGCGCTGCAACGGCGGCGGGGGTGCGCGGCGCTATCATGGCGCCGCCTGGGTGGGGATGTCGCGTCCAAGCTCCACCGCGTCCTTCGGACTCAAGG
>JACDEN010000698.1:0-2131 GCA_013816415.1 Planctomycetota bacterium | reverse complement strand
GGAGCGGGTGCGGGGCTGGTCTCATTCATCGGCGTCTCGCTGGGAGTGGGCAGTTGCGGCGGACGGGGCGCTGGGTCATCGGTGGGCGCGATCTCCGGATGCGACCCGATCTGCTTCGCGAGCAGCAGGTTCGCACGCACGGTCACCAGGTCCGCGGTCAGCCACGCCGGCCCGAGCACGGCCACCGGCACGTCGCGGGCGTCGTTCTGCTCGGTCGCACCGCGCAGATCGACATAGGCGGTGAGATCGGTCGACGGCTTGAGCGACTTCAGGAGGTTCTCCGGTCCATGCACGGTGAGGCTCACCTGCGGCGGCGCCAGGTCGATCAGGTACTTGCCGGCGTCCTCGCGCGACATCAGCACCTGCACCAGCACCCCGGTCAGGACCATGCTGCCGGGGACCGGCTTCAGGGTGATGGTCGCGCCGACCTCCTGCTCGATGTCGAACGACAGACCGCTGACCTTGCGCAGGGTGACGCGCTGCTCCTGTCCGACCGCGGACATGGGATCGGTGATCTTGCCGAGATCGATCGGCTGGAAGCGCACCTTCTGGCTGCGGTCGATCAGGTTGTTCCCGGCGCGTACGCGCACGATGGTGCGATCGAGCTTCACATCCGCATCCATGCCCTTCGGAACATTGATCAGCTCCGGAGTCTCGACCAGCAGGTCGAAGGAGACGATGGCGTCCCACTTGACGATGATCTCGCGGAAGTTGTCGGGCTCCGTGCGCAGGATGCGCACATCGCTGGCCAGGCCGAGCGTCGAGCTGGTGATCGGAAAGCTCTGCTCGAGCGACGCCATCGATTCAGCCCGCACCGCGAGATGCGGCGTCAGCATCTCGGGCATCGCCTCGCTGCGGCTGGTGGGGACGCTGAGGGTGACTCGGAACTCGCTCGGCGTGATCGAGGTGATCCGGTAGCTGTCGCCGAGGCCGGTGACCAGGTTGGATCGCAGCTGGACGTTGAGCGATCGCTCGCTGCGCACCTGTCCGCTGGTGTAGATCCACAGCGCGACGGCGAGCACGATCGCCACCACCTTCAGCTCCCAATGCGCCATCAGGAACTTCATCGCGCACCCGCGCGGATGGATGATTCCAGGATGCTGCTCATGCCGCACCTCCGCGGCGCGCTTCGTCGCTGCGGAAGACGCGTCCGAGCAGGACCTCGAGGTCCTGGCGCGACAGACCCCGCGTCAGCGCGCCCTTGTCGGCCATGCTGATCGCTCCGGTCTCCTCCGACACCACCAGCGCCAGGGCGTCGGTGTCCTCGCTGATGCCGATGGCGGCGCGGTGGCGGGTCCCTGACAGCGATTTGAACTCGACGTTGTTGGTCAGCGGCAGGATGACGCCGGCCCCCGCGATGCGGCCGGCGCGCAGGATCACCGCGCCGTCGTGCAGCGGCGAATCCTTCCAGAACAGCGCGGTCATCGACTTCGCGGTCAGCTCGCAGTCGAGCGGACTGGAATTGATGTAGTCGTCGAGGTTGTCGTTGCGCTCGACGATGATCAGCGCGCCGATCCGCCGCGACGACATGTAGACGATGGCGTCCACCAGCTCGGGAAGAGTCGCCGAATCGCGCGCCGCGTCGATGTGCGGGAAGAAGCCGCCGAGACGGGTGAACAGGCGGCGCAGTTCGGGCTGGAACACGACCACCAGGATCAGGGCGCTGAAACCGATGGATGCCTGCAGCAGCCAGGTGATCGCGTGCAGCTGCAGCAGACGCGCGACCATCCAGGCCGCGACCACCGCCGCCAGGAACAGCGAGATGCCCTTGATCTTCCCGCCTGCGCTGATGCGCTCGAGCGCGAGCAGCAGGAGGTAGATGAGGATCGCCAGGATGCCGATCTCCATCGCGGAGCGGACGACGAAGGGCAGATCGGTCCAGTCCCAGCGCTCAAACATCGGCGCCTCTACCGCGAGCCTGGTCATCGTCGGCCTCGACCGCCGATCGGACCGCGGAGGCGAGACGGCACGCAGCCATCGCGCCAGGCACGTCGTGCGCACGCAGGAGCGCGCAGTGCCGGGACAACAGGCCATGCAGGACGTGGCTCGCGCCATCGCGATCGGAGGGAGCTGCCGATCCCATGCCGGTGACCGTGGAGAGGAATGATTTCCGGCTGATGCCGACCAGCAG
>JACDEN010000697.1 GCA_013816415.1 Planctomycetota bacterium | reverse complement strand
CGCGACGATGGCTGAAGCGGCGGACGACCAGGCCCTGCGCTACGTCAACGGCGAGGTGATCACCGTTTCGGACGTGAAGATGCGCACCAGCGAGCGGCTGAGCGACTACGAGCACAAGGGGAAGGTCACCCCGAAATCCGACGCGGAGATGGTCCCGTTCCTGCGCGAGTCGCTCGAACAGCTGACCGACGAGGCGCTGCTCGTGCAGAAGGCCAAGGAGCAGAAGATGGTTCCGGACCACGACCGCGTGGTGCTCGAGGTGCTCGAACGCGCGAAGGAGCTCGGCCGCGACCTGACGCTGCGCGCGCAGGCCGAAGCGCGGCGCGACCTCGAACGCCAGCAGTCGATCGATTACCTGCTGACCTATTATTACGGAAACCGCACGCCAGAAGCGACGCCGCAGGCGCTGCGCGCGGCGTACGATGCGCGGCAGGGCGAGTTCCACCGGCCGCCGCGCGCGCGCATCCTGCAGATCATCCTGCGTCCGAGCGATCGTGATCTCGACCGCGACCTGCGTCGCGCCAAGACCGACCTGCTGAAGCGCGCGCAGGATGCCAAGGATCCGTCGATCGCGCAGGCGGCGACCGGCCGCCTGACTGCGTATCTCGCCGAGGGCACCACCCGCGCGGATCAGGACCGTCTGCTCGATGAGTTCATCGCCGAGGTGGCGCAGGCCGCGTCCCGCGACGATCTCGACGACGCCAGCCGGGCGATGGCCCGCCAGGCCGAGACCGTGCGCGCCAAGGGCGCCGAGATCCGCGATGCCGAGCAGACCGCGCAGGCATTGGCCGCGTTGCGCGCGGAGCTCGACGGCAAGGGCGAGGAGGCGTTCCGCGCCGCGGCGCGCCGGGTCAGCCAAGGCCCCAACGCCAGCGAAGGCGGCGAGCAGGGCTGGGTCGAGCCCGGTTATTATCCGCAGGAATTCGACCAGCGGGTGTTCGCGCTCGACGCGGGCGCGATCTCGGAGGTCTTCACGGTGAACCAGGCGGCGTGCCTGGTCTACATCCTGGAACGCCAGGAAGCCCGCCTGCGCGGATTTCCGGAAGTCTCAGGCGAACTCGAGCTGATCCTCCAGCGCGAGCGGCGCGAACAGATGCGCCGCCAGGTGGTCTCGATCCTGCGGGCCAAGGCCTCGATCACCGACCTGGTGCCGATCGCCTCGCTCCTGGAGTGACCAGGCCCGGCCCTGGCCCGGCGAGGACCCGGCCGTAGGATTCGGCCATGACGGCCGACGGCTCGCAACCCGCTGCGGTTCCAGCGTCTGCGCTCGCGCCCGTAAGCTCGACGGGTGGTCCGGCGTCTCCTGGGATGATGGGCACCCTCGCTGCTTCCCTGCCGGCCGCGCTCACCGGCGACCTGATGGCCGTCGACCTGCTGACGCGGGAGGAGGGCGCGCTCAGGCGCGTCCTGCAGCGCTACGTCAAGGACGCCTCGACTGTCGACGACCTCTTCCAGGAGGTCAGCCTCAAGGTGCTGCGGCGCGTCGACAGCGTGCGCGATCCCGCGGCCATCCGCGGCTGGCTGTTCCAACTCGCCCGCAACGCCTGCCTCGACTACCTGCGGCGCGAGGACCGCCGGCGCCAGGATCCCACCGAGATCCTATCCGAACGCACCGCCGGCGGCGATCTCGGCCGCGGTCCGGTCGAACGCCTGGTGACCAATGAGCGCCTCGACGCGGTGCGGCGCGCGCTCGCGCAGCTGCCGGTGAGCCAGCGCGAGGTCATCCGCCTGCGCGTCGAGGAAGGTCTCGACCACGTCGCGATCGCCGAGCGCCTGGGCATCAGCCGCCAGGCCGTCGAGGTGCGCCTGTGCCGCGGCCGCGCGACGCTCAAGAGCCAACTCGACGCGATCATCGAGGGCGAGCTGTGAACGCCGCCTCGCCCGCCGTCGAGCTGCCGTGCGAGGAGATCGAGGCGATGATGCCGCTGATCGCCGACGGCGTGATCTCCGAACACACCGACCCCACGGTGTTCGCGCACCTCGCGCGCTGCATGGAGTGCCAGGAAAGCCTGGCGCGGCACGATGTGGTGTCCCTCGCGCTCGAACGCGGTCTGCCGATCGAGGCCGCCTCCGCTCAGGCGCGCGCATGGCGCTACCGGCTGCCGCTGCCCTTAGCTGCGGCGGTCGCCGCTGGGTTGCTGGTGGCGATCGGGTCGGCCTGGGTCGCGCTGGTCGACACCGGACACCAGCACGAACTGATGTCGCGGGTCGCCGCGATGCCCGGACACGGCGTCGAACCGGCGCGTCCGGATACCGAGATCATCAGCATTCCCGGACCGGATCCGCAGCATCCGCGTTATGTGATCCTGCAGGGCGATCGGACCACGCTGGTCGATCCGTCGGCGGCGGGGCAGCGGCGGTCGGGGCGGACAGCACCGCTGGTGCACCCCGTCGGCCTCAACCGCTACTAGCCTCGCCGCGTCATTCGGGGCGATCTGCAGCGTTGGCTTCGTCGGTCGTTCCACCAGGAATCTCCC
>JACDEN010000129.1 GCA_013816415.1 Planctomycetota bacterium | reverse complement strand
CGTCGGCCCAGCGTTCGCAGTTCGGCGAGCGCCGGTGCGACGGCCGCCGCATCGCGGATATCTCCCAACGCGATGTCCGCGCCTTCGCGCGCGAGCAGCCGGGCGATCGCCGCGCCGATGTCGCCGAGTCCGCCGCTGATGATCGCGACCTGTCCTTCGAGGATGCCCATCACCAGTCTCCGACCGCGCCGTCGCGATAGAAGGATCGCTGAAGCACCTCCTGCTGGAACGGATGCTTGCGCACCTCCGCCTCGTCGATCTCGATGCCGAGACCGGGCTTGGTGTTCGGGCGGACGATGCGCCCCTTGGCCTCGACGGTGAAGCCTTCGCGCACCACGTCGGATCGCCAGGGCACGTCGAGGTGCACGGCTTCGCAGATGATGTAGGAGGGCGTGGCGAAGCCGAGTTCGAGCGATGCTGCGGTCGACACCGGACCTTGCGGATTGTGCGGCGCCAGCGACAGGCGCCAGGCGTCGGCGAGCGC
Source organism: Planctomycetota bacterium (assembly GCA_013816415.1). Taxonomy (GTDB): domain Bacteria; phylum Planctomycetota; class UBA11346; order UBA11346; family UBA11346; genus JACCZE01. The sequence goes on along the minus strand of JACDEN010000129.1, from coordinate 6,664 downwards.
CGCGATGCGTCGCGCCTCGGTCAGCCCGCCGCAGTGGGTGATGTCCGGCTGCAGCACGCTGCACGCGCGCTTCTCGACGCAGTCACGGAACGCGTGCAGTCCGACCAGACGCTCGCCGGTGGCGATCGGCGTGCTGACCGCGCGCTGGATCGCGGCGATGTCCTCCATGGTCTCGGGCCAGCACGGCTCCTCGAAGAAGAACAGCCCGTACGGTTCCAGCGCCTGGGCGAAGCGCATGCCCATGCGCGGCGATGGGCGGGCGTGGCAGTCGACCATGATGTCGATGTCGTCGCCGACGGCGTCGCGCATCGCCTTGACGCAGGCTTCGGCGTAGCGGATCGGGCGCAAACCCTCGAGCGGCATGGTCTCGGGCACCGCCATCGACTTGAAGGCGGTGAATCCGTCGGCGACCGCCTTCGCGGCGAGTTCGCCGAAGCGTTTCGCGTCGCCGGGATCGGTGTCGTAGAAGTCCTCCATCTTCCCACCGCCGAGGTGGCAGTAGGTGCGCACGTGGTCGCGCACCGCTCCGCCCCACAGCTTGTGGCAGGGCACGCCGTGGATCTTGCCGAGGATGTCCCACAGCGCGATGTCGATACCGCTGATCGCGGTGCCGCGCACGATGCCGTTGCCGTGCCAGAAGTGCTGGCGGTACATCATCTGCCACAGGTGCTCGATGCGCGTCGGGTCCTCGCCGATCACCAGCTGCGAGAGATCCTCGATCGCGCCGACCACCGAGCGCGTGTGCCACTCCAGCGTCGCCTCGCCCCAGCCGTGCAGCCCCGGCTGGTCGGTCAGCACCTTGACGAAGATCCAGTTGCGCATGCGCGCGTGGCAGACGTGGGTCTCGATGGCGGTGATCTTCATGGTGCCTCGTGCCGTGCGGGGAATCGACCGTTCACAGGGCCTTGATGGCCGCGCGCGTCGTCTCGAGGGTGCGCGCGATGTCCTCGCTGGTGTGCGCATAGCTGATGGAGCCCTGCTTGCAGGGAAGCGGGAACAGGTAGATGCCGCGGTCGATCAGCGCCCGGCGCAGACGGCGGTCGAGATCCTGGTCGTGATTCGTGGCCACGTCGTGCCAGTCGACCGGCACGTGGTCGCAGAAGTAGACGCAGAAGGCCGAGCCGATGCGACTGATCGACGAGGTGATGCCGGCGTCGGAGAATATTCCCGACATGCCGGACTCGAGCTCTCGACCGAGCGTCTCGAGGTGCCGGTAGACCTCGCCGTCGCCGCGGCGCAGGCGCGCGAGGGTGGCGATGGCCGCGGCGGACGCCAAGGGGTGCGCGTTGTAGGTTCCCGCCACCAGCACGCGACGCTTCGGATCGGCCGCATCGAACAGGCCCATGATGTCCGCACGGCCGCCGATCACTCCGAGCGGATATCCATTCGCCACCGCCTTGCCGAACACCGACAGATCGGGGCGCAAGCCAGCGAGCGACTGGTAGCCGCCGAGTGCCGAGCGGAAACCGGTCTTCACCTCGTCGAACGCCAGCACGGTTCCGTGACGAGTACAGGCGTCGCGCAGGCCCTGCAGATAGCCGGGCAGCGGCGGCACCACGCCGATGTTCTGCAGCACCGGTTCGGTCAGCACGCAGGCGATGCGGCCGGTGGCGAGCAGGCGCTCGACCGACGGCAGATCGTTGAAGTTGACGATGTGGACGCGCTGCATGACCTCGCGCGGGATCCCCGCGGAAAGCGGCAGGAACGGATACTCGCCGGGCGACACCCGCGGGCCGATGTCGGCGAGCGCGGGCGACACCGTGCGCGCGACATCGTTGTGCGCGCCATTGTAGCCGCCGAGGGTGAGGATGATGTCGTCGCGCCCGGTCCACGCGCGGGCGAGGCGGATGGCGTGCGCGGTCGCCTCGCTGCCGGTGTTGGTGATCTGCACCAGCTCCAGCGACGGCACCGCCGCGCGCAGCGCCTCGGCGAGTTCGACTTCCCACGGCGTGGTGCCGCTGCCCATCAGCGAATGATCGGCGGAGATGGCGGCGACGACCGCGGCGTTGATCTCCGGATCGTTGTGGCCGAGCAGGTAGGGGGCGAAGGCGCCGTGGTAGTCGATGTATTCGTTTCCGTCGGCGTCGTACAGCCGGCTGCCCTGCGCGCGCACGAAGGCGATCGACGGCTCGACCTTGCGGTTGAGCGAGACCACGCCGCCCGCGATGCACGCGGACGCGCGCTTGGCGAGCGCCTGGGATGCGGCGCCGGCGCCGGATGAGGGAGCGGTGCGGGCGGGCGAAGGCGTGGTCATGGCAGTGCTCCTGGCGTGGCTGGTGCGGCTCGGAAAGGCCTTGCGCGGCCATTACGAAGTTCCACTATATGGAACTATGTTTCGTAATACTGAACAAACTGTAAAGCCCCGCCGCCGTGGTCAAGGCGTCCCTGCTGCTCGTTTGAGCGGCATCGACAGGGTCCTCGCCACGCTCAGCGAGGTGGCGCGCCATCCGCGCGGCATCCGCCTCGACGACCTCGCGCGCGGGATGACCTCGCCCAAATCCAGCGTGCACCGGGCCTTGGGCGCGCTGCGCCGCGCCGGTTTCGTCACCCACGACGACCGCGGCGACTACCGCCTCGGCCTGGAATTCATGCGCCTCGCCTTCGATCACTACCATGGCCTGGATGAGCGCGACCTCATCGATCCCCTGATGCGCGACCTCAGCGCGCGCTTCGGCGAGACCTCGCATTTCGCCAAGCTCTCAGGCGGCGACGTCGTCTACGTCGGCATCGTCTCGCCCGGCGGCGGCGGCATCAAGATGAGCTCGACCATCGGCGGCCGCAATCCCGCGTACTGCACCGCGGTCGGCAAGGCGCTGCTCGCGCACGCGCTTCCCGATGCGGCGGCGGTCGCGCGCTTCGTCAAGGAGCACGGCCCGCTGGCGAAGCGCACGCCGCACTCATTGACCGATGCGCCGGCACTCGCGCGCGAGTTCGAATCGGTGCGGCGCCTCGGCTACGCCGTCGACCGCGAGGAGAGTGACGTCGGCGTGAACTGCCTGGCGATACCGGTCTTCATCGGCCCGCCCGGCCAGCCGCTCGGCGCGGTCAGCGTCTCTGGCCTCGCCATGCGCACACCGCTCGCCGCGCTGATCAAGGCGTTCCCGGACATGCGCGCGCTGGTGCAGAAACACCTCGGCGCGGCGAGCGTGCGGTAGCCGGATCGCAGGACGATTCCCGGGACGCCGCGGTTGTCCCGACCAGCGGCCGGCTATCGTCCCTGGCGATGAGCGGATCCACGAGCGCGCGTAGGTTGAGGCGCGGCCGCTGATGGGGGCCGTCTACGACGAGTTCGCACGGTCGCTGGCGTCATGGCGCATCACCTTCGCGAAGCGGCCGGAGCGAGAGCTCGACCACCTGTTGCTGCTCGCCCTCGAACGCGAGGAGATCGTGTCGGTCGGCTACCGCGAGACGATGATCGCGCGCCGGCTCGCGGCCATGCCGATCCCCGACGAGGTCCGAGCGCTGGTGCGGCAGGCCCTGGCCTGGACCTGGCAGGACGAGGAGATGCACGCGGTCTACATCCGCGGAGCGCTGTTGAAGACCGGTCGGCGCATTTTATCGCTGCGCGCCGCGGTCCGCCAGATGGCGGGCGCGCTCGGTGGTTGGACCGGATCGGTGCGGCAGCATCTGCCGTGGTCGCGCGCGCCGATCGCGCGCGCGATCGCCGCCCTGGTGACGTACGCCGGGATGATCGCCGGCAAGGTCCCGCGCGAGGTGCGCGACCACGTGCGCTACGGCTCCTTCACCGACTTCTGTCTCTTCAATGTCGATGCCGAGCGCACCGCCGCGCTGTGCTTCTCGCGCCTGCGCGAGCTGGCGGCTGCAGACCCGCGCATGCCGCCCGACATGGCGGCTGATTTCCATCGCGTGCAGCAGGACGAGGAGCGCCACGCCCGCCTGTTCGAGGTGCTCGCCACTGCGTTCGATCGCAACGATCGCACGGTCGCCACCGTCACCGTCGACGATCTCGCCCTGAGCATCGGCGCGATCGACCCGAATTTCCTGCCCAGGCGTTTCCGCGGCGGCGATCACACCGGCTCCGCCCTCGGCAGCATGGCGCCGGTGCATGTCGCCGAGGGTGTCAACGGCCAGCAGGGCGCCGCGGTGCTCCTCGACGTGCTGCGCGCGACGGACGTCCTCGGTATGTTGCGCGAGCGTGCGCGCACCCTCGGCAAGCCGGTGGACCAGCTGACCGCGGCGATCAAGCCGTCATTCATGTACGCGTATCACCGAGGCGATCCCTCGCCGATGACCGACCCGGCCCTGGTCGCAGCGCTCACTGCCTGGCTGCGCGAGGCCGGTTGCCGCGAGGTGGCGGTCATCGAGGCGCCGTCGGTGTACGCGCATTTCTTCTCCAACCGCAGCGTCGCCGAGGTCGCCGCCTATGTGGGTATCGGCGCCGTCGCCGCCCGCCTGGTCGACGCCTCGGCCGATCAGGTCCAGCATCGGCACGACCGCGGCATGGCGCAGTCCACCATCTCGCGGGCGTGGAGGGACGCCGACGTGCGCATCAGCTTCGGCAAGCTGCGCAGCCATCCGACCGACGAGGCGATCCTGACGCTCAGCAACCTCGAATGGCTGGGCGCGCCCTGCGACGATCTGCTGTTCGCCGAGCGGCAGGCGCACCGTCATACCGCGACGATGATGCAGATCGTCGAGTTCCCGCCGTACCTCGCCGTGCTCGACGCCTACGATCACGTGCCCGATGGCGTGGTCGGCATGATGGGCAGCCGGTCGCCGCGCAGTCTGCGCCGCATCTATGCGGGCGCCGACGCGCTCGCGGTCGACGTTGTTGCGTCGCGCCATCTCGGGCTGCGCGATCCGCGCCAGGCGCTGTTCATCCGCACCGCCTGCAATTGGCTCGGTGTCGATGCGCTCGCGCCAGAGGTCATCGGCTGCGATCAGCCGATCGCGCGCTGGCGCGGGCCTCGGCACTCCGGACGCGCTGCCATCCTGAGCATGCTCGCGTTTCCGCTCTACGTGTTCGCGAGTGGCCGGGGCGCGGTCTTCGTGCCGGCGATGGACGAGCAGGCCTTCCCGCCTGTCCGCCGCGTCGGGTGGTGCCTGCGCGCGACCCGCCGACTGGTGCGGCGGATCCTCGGCCTGCACCCGACCAGTCCGCCGCTGTCGCGCGAGCCGGCATGACCGGCCGCGTGGTGGTCGTCGGCGCTGGCATCGGCGGCCTGACCGCGGCGATCCGTCTCGCCCAGCGCGGCGTCGAGGTGGTGGTCCTCGAGGCCAGGAACGCGCCCGGCGGGCTCGCCTGCGACAGCGTCTTCGACGGCCTGACCTTCGATAGCGGTCCATACATCCTGCTCGATCGTCCAGGACTGGCGTGGGCGTTCGCGCGGCTCGACCTCGATCTCGATGCGCTGGTGCCGCTGCGGCGGATCGAGCACGTCTACGAGGTGGCCACGCCGCGCGGCACCCGGGTGCGATTCCATGCCGATCTCGCCCTGACCTCCGACGGCTTCGAGCGGCAATGGCCGGGCAGCGGCAGCCGCTACCGCGCGTTCGTCGCTGAGATGCGCGCGATCCATGCGCGCCTGCAGCCGCTGCTGCAGGTCTCACGTCCCGGACTGCGCCAGCTGATCGCGGCCGGCGGCTGGCGGCACCTGCGATTCCTGCTGAGCTCCCTGGGCGCGGTGCTGCGCCGATCCGGATTGCCGGGTGATCTGTGCCAGGCGATCGCGATCTGGACCCATGTCGCGGGCCAGAGCGTCGAGCAGGCGCCCAGCCCGCTCGCGTTCGTCCCGGCCCTCATCCACGATCCGGGAGCGTTTTATCCGACGGGTGGCATCGGCAGCATCATCGCGGCGCTGCGCACCGCCGCGGTGCAGCGGGGCGTGCAGCTGCGCCATGGAGCGCGGGTCGCGTCGATCCGCACCAGCGGTTCCGCGGTCGCGGGAGTCGAACTCGTCGGCGGCGAGGTCATCGCTTCATCGACGGTGTTGTCGAACGCGCACGGCGTCGGCACCTATGTGCGTCTGGTCGCGGACATGCCCGCCACCGCGCGCGAACGCCTGACCCGCCTGCCCCTGCAATCGCCGGGGATCTGCATCTACCTCGCGGTCCAACCGTTGAAGGGGTCGGAAACGGACCCGTCGTATCTGCATTTCGATCTGCCCGGCGGCGACCGGCTGTGCCGCCTCCTGGTCAGGCCGGGAGCGTTGTCGTCCATGGCGTCGCGCGATGGATGGCAGCCGGCTCGCCTGATCGCGCCGATGCGCCACGCCGAGGCCGAAGCGCTCGGCGACAATGGCCAGCGTCGGCTCGCCGACCAGCTGATCGGTGAAACCTGGTGGCATCCGCATGTCGGAGCGCACCGGGTGCTGCATGTGCGCACGCCATCTGGATGGGGCGCGGAATTCGGCCTGTACCGCGACAGCATGAATCCGGTCATGACCGCGGCGTTCATGCGCGCTGGCCGGCTCGCCCACCGCAGCCCGTTCGTGCGCGGGCTGCACCTGGCGGGAAGCTCGACGCATCCGGGACAGTGGCTGAGCTTCTGCGCGATCTCCGGGATCCTGTCCGCCGACCAGCTCGTGGACGGCGCGCGATGCTGATGCCGACGCGGATCGAGACGCTGCCGGACGGCGCCACGGTGCGCGTCGCGCGTACCGGCACTCCGGGCGCCGCGCCGACCATGGTGCTCCTCCATGGC
>JACDEN010000696.1 GCA_013816415.1 Planctomycetota bacterium | reverse complement strand
CATCCATCCCAGCTGGTCTGGAAGGATCGGCGGCCGATCGGCGCCCTGTTCCTGTCGAGCACCGTTCCCCATGTGCCCGCCAATCCGCGCGGCTGGTTCGGAAACCGCGCGGACATCGACACCACCACTGACGAGGGCCGTGCCGCATTCAAGACCGCCCTCATGCGCTACGCCGATACCAGCATCGCGGAAATGAAACTCGCCGACGCCCAGGGCATGATCACCTGGGATCCGGAGGGCCAGGAGCATCCGCACGCCACGAGCTACCTCGGCGACCCGCGGAATCTCCCCCCGGAGATGGATCCGATCATCGACGAGTATTTCAGGAAGTTCACCGATGCGAAATTGCGCGTTGGCGTCTGCGTGCGGCCGCAGCGGGCCGGGGTCTCGTTCTACGGCGCGCACGCCTCCCAGGTGGACATCCCGCCATGGGACCAGTTCGACTGGCTCAACGACAAGATCGCCTACGCGAAGAAGCGCTGGGGATGCTCCATCTTCTACATCGACAGCAATGTCGATCGTCAGCACGGCGAATACAGCTGCAGCGATCCGGCGGTCTTCCGCCGGCTGGCCGCGGCCAACCCCGACGTGCTGCTGATGCCGGAGCACGAATGCGCGGCCTACTGGTCGTTCTCGGCGCCCTACAACGAGTTGCGGCAGAATTGGACCGCGACTCCGGCGCTCGCGCGCGCCCTCTATCCTGATTCGTTCAGTATCATCTACGTCGCCGATGGCGCGATCGAGAAGCGTCACGACGAGCTGGTGCGCTCGGTGCGCGCCGGCGACATCCTGCTGTTCCGCGGCTGGTGGGACGACCCGGACAACCAGCAGGTGCGAGCCATTTATCAGGAAGCGAAGCAAGGCTCGAAGCCCGTTCCCTGAGAGCCCCCGTAGAGGAGCCATTGACATCTCCTCGATCCGGTGCCATTGATACATCATGGGGACCACGCTCACGTTCTTCGTGAACGAGGAACCGAGTTTTTCGCGCGATTGCCGGAACAGCCGGGCGGTCGATTGCTGGCAGACGATCTGCTCGGTCTTCCGACAGCAGAACCCGGATCTCAAGGTGCGCCTCCAGCTCCAGGCCGCGCCAGTGACCGCGCTCGGGGACGCCGATGTGGTGCTCCTCGAGTCCGGACTGGCGCTGACCTTGACGTCGGAGCTGGCGCCATGGATGGAATCGGGTTCCGATCGCTATGATCTGCTGATCGCACCGGTGGCCGATGAGGCGCGCAGGAATGCCAATCCCTGCGTGTGGCCGGTCGCATTCGGCTCGATGGTCCTGTTCGCCAACAAGAAGGCGCTGACCTCCGCGGGCTTGTTCGAGCCTGGTTCCTGGAGCACGCCGGCGGCGATCGCGGAGACCTGCGTCCGCTACTTCGCGAAGCAGCACAGCGATTCGAAGTTGGGCTGGGCGTATAACGAGCCGTTCGAGCCGCTGAGCTTCTGGGGCTTCGGTCGCCATTCGCTCGAAGCGGATCGCGCGGACATCCTGCGTTTCCTCCAGGTCCTCGCGGAGAGTCCGGCGAATGTGATCGCCACCGGCGTCAACTCCTTCCACTCAGCCGGACTGGTCGGTCTGCTCCATGCCGAGAACGTCCTCTTCGTCACCGGGCATCTGTGGAACTCCCCGATCATCGACAAGACGGTCTGGGTCGATCTGCCGCTTCCGCTCGCCGCGCTGGGCTACGGCTTCTATGGCTCGATGTCGCTCGGGATCAGCAAACACAGCCGATTCCGCGCAGAAGCCCTGCGCTTCCTACGCTTCGTCGCAGGTCCGACCGGACAGGAGATCATCGCCGCCAGCGGTGGTCTCGCGCCGACGCTGGAGAGCGTGGGACACCGCCATCCACTCAAGCACCTGATCGACGAGAATCTGTCGCACGGCTGGATGCGCATCGAATCGCAGGTGCGGCCGCACTTGGCGAATGCCCGTGGTTGGCTCATCGATGTGCGGGAGGGCAGGATGACGCCGGATGGCGCGCTCGAGCGCATCCTCGCGGTCGCCGCGCCAGCGCCGGAGAACGCCTTCTCTCTGGCGCAGCCGGCTCCGCGATCACGGCATCGATTTGGCTGATCCCGCCTTCAGCGCCGGCTCGAGGATCTGGCGCATGAATTCGTATTCCTCGGTGAACGAGGGGTCATCCTTGAATTCGGCGGCGGCGCGCTTGGCCACCGCGAGGGCACTCTGCGGGGCCTTGTTAAGCGCCGCGCGCCACGCCACCCAGAACCACTTCGGCTTGTAGTTCACTTCCTCCTTCCAGATCTGGATCACCTGGTCGTACCATTTCGCGTCGAGGCAGCGGGCGGTGTCGCCGAGCCATTGGGCGGTGTCGTCGCGCAGCCGCTTGTCGTTCTCCTTGGCGACGAACTTCAGCCGTTCGCGCAGCGTCTTCGCGTCCTGCTCGAGCAGCGCGACGATCACCGTGCCGAGGTGCGTGGTGTGGTCGATCCGCGCATTGCTCAATCCGAGCTTCTTC
>JACDEN010000695.1 GCA_013816415.1 Planctomycetota bacterium | reverse complement strand
GCGCATAGATGTTCTCGCTATACCGGTAGCGAGCGGCATTCGATCGGTTCTGCTCGAAGGTGACATCTCCGTGCAGGGTCAGCCACGGGACTGGCCGATCCGACAGGTCGAGCCCCTCCTCGGTCCGATGATCCCGTCGGTTGACGCCGAGATTCGCGTCGAATGCGGCATAGGCGCGGTAACGGTACAGTCCGAACGCCTCGAGCCCCCAACCGTGGTAGCGCTGGGTGCGTGCGCGAAGGCCGACGAGGGCTTGGGTCCATCCCAGATAGGCCGTTGAAGCTTGGAAGGCCTCGCCGTTGGCGAAGGGCTCCACCCTGGCCACCGGCCCCGATCCCCCGTCCCAGCGCAGGCGCGCGTTGACTCCGACGGCACTGCCATCGGAACCGGTGAATGGCTGGGGATGGAGCTTGAGGACGGCATACGGCTTGAGATCGGTGGCGAGGACGTCGTTCCAGCGCTCATGCCAGCGCACGGCTGCGCGGTGCTGGGTTTCATACGAGGTCGTGTCGAGCCAGATGTGCAGCACGGTGTAGGAAGGAATCACGGTAGCATCCAGGCGAGGATGGAGGACCGCCTCGAGGTCTCCGCGAAGCTCGAAGACGTTATAGGCGGGGAAGGTCGCGTACTCCTTCCCATATCCGAACCCATGCAGCCTGAATGGCGTCGTGCCTATCGGCACCGTGACGCCGACCTCTTCGCTGGCGAAATTGTCCCCGCTCGGAGCGCTCCCGCCGGAATTGCTGAGATCAGTGGAGCGGGTCGGATTGTCGTCATAGCCGCCGGAGGCTTCCAGGACGAGCGACCATCGATTGGGGCTTTCGACGGAGGGAGCATGCGCATGCGTTGATCGGTGCTCCAGCATCGCCGCTTCTTCGGAGCCGGAATAGTCGGTGCGCAAGCGCGCGAACGTCGCGCGAGCGGACCGATGGTCACCGAGAGCGCTCTGGCACAGTCCAAGATAGTACAGCGCACGCGCGGGGTGGGAGGTATGCAGATTGATCGCGGAGCGGAATTCGCGCTCGGCGGACGAAGGATGGCCGAGGTGATACCTGGCGATGCCCAGCAGGAGGTGGCCGTCGGCGTTCCTCGGCTCTCGAGACAGGCCATGGACGAGCGCCGCTTCCGCATCCTTGTAGTTCTTACGGCTCAGGAGTTTGGCCCCCCGGCGCAGATCAGGATCGGCCGCGTGAGCGATGGATCCGGCGTTCATGGCGATGAGGACGATCAGACAGACGAGCGATGGACGCATGGAGGTCCTTGTGTCAGGGCGGATCTCGACCTGATGCCCGATTCAATGATGTGACGCGTGTTGGACCAGCTGAAAAACCGCTTCGGCTTCAGCGGCCACGCGAGGATCCGACGATGCACGGGCCCGCTGGGCGGATACCAGGGCTTCGGCGTATCGATTCAAGCGGATCAGGGCAAGGGATCGGAACAGCGCAGAGCGACCCGAAGCAGCATCCTGATCGACCAACTCGAAATGGGCGAGCGCCTTTCCTGGAGCGCCGAGAGACAGATAGAGTTCTCCCACCAGCAACCGCGCCGAGTTCCGCTCCTCATCGTTCAGGATGTGGGCGCGACCATCCAGCAGGAGGTATTCCTCGAGATGATCGGCCGCGACTCCGGGCTTTCCCTGGCCACGTTCCGATCGGGCCTGATCCCAGTACCAAGCGAGGTTGCTTCTGGTGATGCCCTGCGCGAGCCGCGCCGACACGGCCAGGGAGAACGCCAGGTCTTTCGCGGCGAGCTGGCTGTACGGGAAGCGGTCGGCCAATGCATCGAGGACCTCTTGAGCGCGGGCATAAGCCTTGATGCCGACCAGCGCGTGCGCACGGGCGTACATCAGGCAGCAATCCAGGAAACCATCGGTCGACAGGCAGGAGCCGCGCACGAACGCGTCGGTAGCTCCGGTGGGATCGCCGGTCCGCTCACGCGCGCACGCCACATAGCACCACCAGCGGCCTTGGTCGGGGTGGTTCTTGACGATGGCTTCAGCGAAAGACGCCGCGCCTTGGGCATCGCGGCGCAGGAATTCGGAAAATTGCAGCTCAGCAGCCGGGTCGACCTCGGCTGAAGCCGATTCAACAACGCTCGACGCGCCGCAGGGCATGATTGCGATCACGGTGATTCCACCAGCGATCAGGAAGCGAAAAAAGCCCGGGGTCGTCAATATCTACGGGCCGCCGCTGGCCGGGCCTTCATTGGTCGAACCAGAGTGTCCGCTGGGCTCCGCGGGCTCCGGCCTGACGATCTCCAGCTCGTCGTGCCCGGTTCCGTCCTCGCCTTCGGCCCTATCCACCTGCTCGTGGCGTTCGCTAGGATCTACCTTGCGTTGAGCAAGCTCGATGGCTGACGTGAGCGCGTCGGCGACATCCTTCTCGGCATCGCTGGGGACGTCCGGCAGTTGCGGGAGGTCCACATCCAGCGTCGAGTCCACATCGGCGCGCGGTGATGGTCCGTCAGCGCCAAGGGCGGCGC
>JACDEN010000694.1 GCA_013816415.1 Planctomycetota bacterium | reverse complement strand
CTTCCTGCCATCGCTGGACGCGGGCCACCCGCGCGCGCCGCACCTGCGGGCGCTGGCGCTGCTATGGCACGATATGCTGGACGCCGCGCATGAGATCGTCCAAGACCTGCCGGACGCCGACGCCGCGTACGTCCATGGCCTGATGCATCGGCGCGAAGGGGATTTCGGCAATGCCAAGTACTGGTTCCAGCGCGCGGGCAGCCACCCCGTCCATCTGGTGCTGGCACCTCAGGCGGCGGCGCTGGCCGGCGCGGCGTTCCTGCTGGTTGTTGGCCGGTGGAGCGCCGATGCGTTCGTCGACTGCTGCGCCACCGGCGATGCGCGCTGGAGCGCGCTGCAGGCAGCGGAGTACATCGCGCTTTCGCAGCATCTCGTGCAACAGCCTGCTCCATAAACACCTTTCCTTGCACCCGTCCCCGTTAGCATCGCCGGAGCGGACGCACACGGGTCCGGACATCCCGGTCCCCGTCATGGTCCCATGGTGAAAGCCGACATCCAAGCTGCTTCCGCTCCCAGCACCGACAGACGCCGATCGACCGATGATCAGCGCGCGGACCAGCAGGCGACGCGGCCGAAACCGATGACCAAACCGACCTTTCCGAATCCCGCGCTTCCCGACGATCTGCGCGCGCAAGGCGTCTTCGTCAACCTCGAGGGCGATTACACCTACCTCACCGACGGCTACTACCGCAGCATGGAGGCCGAGCACGAAGGCCTGATCGCATTGCCGAGCCCCGCCGAGGCGCTCGACGCGTACGTCGTTCCGCTCGCGCTCGCGAAGGCGGAGGCCGCCGGCATCAGCGTTCCGCCGTGGGAGATCGGCAACGACAATTCGCTGAGCTTCGTGCCGCCGCTGATCGCCTATCCCATCAACCCGTTCCAGTCGACCGGCCAGGTCATCGCCGACCCGGCGTCGCTCGAAGAGGCGGTCAAGTCGCTGACCATGAGCGGGAAATACGCGATCGTCATCCAGGACATGGAGCCCGACAGCCGCGTCGACACCCTGCGCCTGGTGCTGGGCCGCTGCCTCAAGCCGGAGTATGCGGAATTCGCCCTGGACATCTGGCGCACCTTCCGCGTCCCGCTCGCCCGCGTGAAGATCATCGTCACCGAGAAGCAGTACCTGTTCAGCGCCATCGAGCCGCTGTCGAAGAACGAGCTGACGCAGAACGAGAAGGCCATCGTCAAGGAGGCGGGATTGTGGAGAGGATGAGCTTTCGGTCAGGGGGCTCCGGCCCCCCGACAACGGCCTCCGGCCTGCCCCCTGGGAACCGACGAACATGTGGGGCTGGGCTGCCGGGGATCTGGAAACCGTCATGTCCCGCTTAGCTATTTTTACCGACCGCAACACCATCCGTAGCGCCGTCCAGCTCACTGCGCTGACCAACTTCCGCATGGCCGCGGCCAAGCTGGGGCACGACTGCGACTTCCTGTTCCGCTCCGAGATCATGAACATCCCGCGCTACGACGGGCTGCTCATCCGGGCGCTGACCGATCCCCTGAATTCGAGCTACGTCGCTGCGCGCCTCGGCGAGGTGCACGGCCTGCGCGTGCTCGACGAGCCGGACTCGATCGTGGTGTGCTGCGACAAGGTCAACATGTACCAGCACCTGATGCGGGCGAACGTGCCGATGCCGGACACCTGCTTCCTCAGCGAGGACGAGGTGACGGTCGAGCAGGCGCGCGAACTGTTCGAGATCTACGGCACGCCGCTGGTGCTGAAGGCGCCGAACTCGTCGTTCAGCGCGTACGTCGAGAAGGTCCACGACGAGAATTCGTTCGTGAAGGTCGGCAAACGATTCCTCCGCCGCGCCGAGCGCCTGGTGGTGCAGCAGTACCTGCCGAGCTCGTTCGACTGGCGGGTCACCATCCTCGACGGCAAGGTCCTGTTCTGCATCAAGTACGTGATGGCCGAAGGCGCCTGGCGCATCCACGACACGCACGAGGACGGACGCCCCAACATCTGCGCCATCGAAGGCGTCGAGAAGACCGCGGTCGATCCCCGGCTGATCCGCACCGCGCTGCTCGCGGGAAATTCGATCGGCAAGAGCCTCTACGGCATCGACATCAAGGAACTCGACGACGGCTTCATCGTCATCGAGGTGAACGACAATCCGAACATCGACGCCGGCATGGAAGACATCAACAATCCCGAAGTCTACCGCAACGTGATCCGCTCGCTCACCGGGGAACCCTGGGAGAGCTGGGTCGAGGTGACGTGAGGAGACGTCCGACGTCCGACGTCCGACGTCCGACGTCGACAGCTGTGCGGGCGGGGCGAGCGGACGACTGGCGGCAGATCGTGGCGCTCGAAGAGCGGTGTTTTTCCGCAGCCGACCGTTTTCCGGTGCGCACGTGGAAGCGGCTGCTCGGTCCGGCGTGCCGGGCGCGCACGGCGGCGACGATCGTGATCGAGGAGGACGGAGCGGTCGTGGCGGCGATCTGCGGATTGTTCAGAAGCGGCAGCCAGGTTGCGCGCATC
>JACDEN010000693.1 GCA_013816415.1 Planctomycetota bacterium | reverse complement strand
ACGTAGAACCGCGCCCCCGGTTTCGCCACCCGCGCAGCAGCGGCGACCACCGATGACCACGCCTGGATGTGCTCGACCACGTCGGCGCAGACCACCAGGTCGGCCCAGGCGTCGGGGAGGGGCGGATGCGCGGCGTCGGCGCGCACGTAATATAGGCGCTGGTACCCGCAGCCATGGACGCTGGCGGCGCGCACGCTTTCCGCACTGATGTCCACGCCCACCACCGTGGCTCCGCCACGCGCCAACGGCTCGGACAGGAGCCCGCCGCCGCAGCCGAGATCGACCACCCTCCCGCTGAAAGCGGCGCCCATCATCCCGCGCACCTCGTCGATGCGCACGCGGTTCAGCGCGTGCAGCGAAGCCGCGAACCGGCTGTCCTCATCCCACCAGTCCGAGGCGTGGCGGTCGTAGAGGGCGAGATCGTTCTTCACCTGAGAATGTCCGGGGTCCGGGGTCCGGGGTCCGGGGTCGGACAACCAATCATTGCGCTCTTGTTGTCGACTCCGGACTCCGGACTCCGGACTCCGGACTTTTTGATCCCCACATGCAGACACACCCCACCGAACAGCCGCGGCCGCTCGAGCACCACCTCCAATCCCGCGTCCGCCATCGCGCGCGACAAGGCGCGCCATGAGACGAAATGGTCGATCGAACGGCCGATGTAGCGGTAGACGTCGGCTTCGCCGTGCCACCACCAGCCGTAGAGGCTGCCCAGGATCGCGAGATAGCCGAGGAAGAGCTTGCGCCACAGCCATGAACTCGGGCGCGCGAAATCCAGGCAGGCGACCACGCCACCGGGCTTCAGCACCCGCACGATCTCACGCAGCGCGCCATGGAAATCAGGTACGTTGCGCAGACCGTAGCCGATGGTGACGGCGTCCTGGCTGCCGTCGGCGAACGGCAGCGACATCATGTCTCCGACCTGGAAGGAGATGCGGTCGGAGGGTCGGCGCGCGAGCGAGCGCTGCGCCTGCACGACCATCTCCGGCGCGGCGTCGACACCGACGATGATCGCTCCCGGCAGCCGTGATCCGAGTGAGAACGCGATGTCACCGGTGCCACAGGCGAGATCGACGATGCGCGCGTCAGCGGGGATCCGCGACACCACAGCGTCGATCAGTCCGCGCTTCCACGAACGGTCCATGCCGTACGAGAACCAGCGCGTGAACTGGTCGTAGCGCGGCGCGATGATGTCGAACATCGTGGTGACGTACGCCTGCTTGCGAGCCGGATCGCGCAGATGGCTCTCGAGGTCGAGCCCGCGCAGCGTCGGCTTGTTCATGGCCCGTCGCCGGCGTCGATCAGCGGAGGCTTCGGCACGATGCCGAGCCAACCGAGCGCCTTGGTCCGATTGGCGGCGTCGGGCTCGCCGGCGAGCGTGCCCGCGAGCGCGCCGTCGGCGCGCACGCCGGCGATGACGACACCGCGCGCTCCCGGGTCGAGACCGTGCGCGCGTACACGCTTGCGGACCTCGCCGTCCCAATCGAGCAGGAACAGCACCTTGCCTTCGGCTTTCGCGGTCGCCTTCTCGATCAGCTTCGGACGGTCGCCGGGCGCGATGTCCGAGGCGTCGATCACTGGAACCAGGCGATGGCCCGCGAGGCGCAAGCGCAGGCCGTCGTCCCACTCTTTGGCGCTGACCCGATCGTCGACGCGGAACAGCATCACCAGCGCCGAAGGCGCTTCGGCTGCGAGATCGTGCGCGGCGCCGAGATGGTCGGGCAGCGAGATGCCCGCGAATACCGGACCCTCCGCGGGAATGTCGGCGGCGGTCGCGCCGGCGGTGAGGACCATCAGCATCAGGGCAACGGCCAGCCAGCGCATGCAGCCATCAGACCGATGGCTGATGGTGGTGCCAGCGGCAGCCGCACGACCCTGACGCATCACGAGCGCCGCCCGGCCAACGCCGGGATCAGCATGGTGACGATCGCCAAACCGACGGCGAAGGCGGCCGCGAGCATCACGCCGAAATGGCGGGTGTGGGCGAATCCGCCGACCAGGCAGCAGAGGAACGAGGCGGCGAGCACCGTCGCCGCGGCCGAGATCACCGGCCCCGCCTCGGCCGCGCCAGCGGCGACGGACCCATGGGCGCGGATGGCGTGCAGCATGTAGATCACGTCGTCGACGATCACCCCGAGCGCGATGCACGCGATCATCGCCACTCCGATGTCGAGCGGCCACCCGATCAGCGGCAGCGCGCCATAGGCGGCGATCAGTGGCAGCGCCGCCATCGGCACGGCGATGCAGGCCAGGCGCAGCGAGCGCAGGAAGACCAGGATCAGCAGGAAGATCGCCGGAAAATCCCAGGCCAGCCCCCACCACACCGAGGGCAGCAGGTTGTCTGCGGTCTCCTGCAGGAGGCGCGGACCGCTGGCGACGACGACCTCGCAGCCGGGGAACTCGCCGCGCGCCCGTGTCGCCGCCGCTTCGGCAGCCGCCGCCGCCGCGATGACGCTGCCGTCGCGCTGACGGGCGGAGATGCGC
>JACDEN010000128.1 GCA_013816415.1 Planctomycetota bacterium | reverse complement strand
AGTCCGAGCTCTCACCGGAAGAGAAGCTGTTGCACGCGATCTTCGGCCGCGCCGGCGAAGACGTGCGCGACGACTCGCTGGTCATGAAGCCCGGCATCCGCGGCGTCGTGGTGGCGGTCAAGCGCTTCCAGCGCCGCGCCGCGCTGACCGAGAAGGACAGAAAAGAAGAGCAGGGCCGCATCAAGGTCATCGAGGACCGCTTCGCCACGCAGATGGCGCAGGTCGCGCGCGACAAGTTCAACCAGATCTGGGAGATCGCTGGCGCCAACGTCGTCAACATCGAGACCGGCGAGGTCGTCGAGTACTCGCCCGAGATGAGCGACGAAGAGGTCATGAAGCTCCACGCGGAGCTGCCGGTAACCGCGCTCAACTTCGTCGGCTCGAAGCGCAAGCGCGCGCGCGCCGTCTACGATGAGAACGATCCCAAGATCGACGGCATCAAGGCGACGCTCGAGAAGGAGATCGTCAATGCCAAGCGCGGCGACGACCTCCCAACCGGTGTCCTCGAGATGGTCAAGGTCTTCGTCGCGCGCAAGCTGACCCTCAAGGTCGGCGACAAGATGGCGGGACGCCACGGCAACAAGGGCGTCATCTCGACCATCGTGCCGGAAGAGAACATGCCGTTTCTCGCCGACGGCAGCACGGTCGACATCGTGCTGAATCCGCTGGGCGTACCCTCGCGCATGAACGTCGGTCAGGTGCTCGAAACGCATCTCGGCTGGGCGGCTAAGATCTTGGGCCTGCAATGCCTGACGCCGGTCTTCGACGGCGCCACGGAGGACGAGATCAAGGCGTGCCTGAGAGAAGCGGGCCTGCCTGAAGAGGGTAAGGTCTACCTCTATGACGGTCGCACCGGCGATCGCATGCACCAGAAGACCACGGTCGGCATCATGTACATGCTCAAGCTCCACCACCTGGTGGAGGACAAGCTGCACGCGCGCGCGACCGGCTCGTACTCTCTGATCACTCAGCAGCCGCTCGGCGGCAAGGCACGCTTCGGCGGCCAGCGATTCGGTGAAATGGAAGTGTGGGCGCTCGAGGCCTACGGCGCGGCGCACGTGCTGCAGGAGATCCTGACGGTGAAGTCGGACGACGTCGACGGCCGTACGCGCATCTACGAATCGATGGTCAAGGGCGATGGCTCCCTGACCTACGGCACCCCGATGGCTTTCGAGGTGCTCATGAACGAAATCCGAGGCCTCGGCTTGGATATCCGTCTGCACCGCCCGGAGGACATGTCCTTCGATGCGGCGCCGGCGACCCTCGACTTCGGCGCTCCCGCGAAGCCCAAGGACGCCGAAGAAGTGACGCTCGACCAGCAGCTCGTCGTCGAACCCGCCCCCAAGGGCGCGGACGAGAAGTAAGAAGATATGAACCGCCACGACGCCACGACGCCACGGAACGAGCAGCCGGCCCACGCCGGACAGCCATTCCATGTCGTCGCGGCGCCCGGTTCGAATCGTCGTGCTTCTCTCCAGCCGTGGCGCCGTGGCGCCGTGGCGGTTCAATCCCTCTCCTTTCCCAACGGCTGACCCGGAAGATACCGCACCATGATCGACCTCGCCGAACAGAGCCTGCAGAGCCCCGATTACAACGCCGTGTCCATCCGCTTGGCCTCTCCCGAGGTCATCCGCAGCTGGAGCCAGGGCGAAGTGAAGCGGCCCGAAACCATCAACTACCGCAATTACAAGGCGGAACGCGATGGACTCTTTTGCGAGAAGATCTTTGGACCAACCAAAGATTGGGAATGCTTCTGCGGCAAATACAGCGGCGTGAAGTACAAGGGCATCGTCTGCGAGAAGTGCGGCGTGCTCGTGACCCACAGCCGCGTGCGCCGCGAGCGCATGGGCCACATCAACCTGGTGTCGCCCGTCGCGCACATCTGGTTCTTCAAGACCATGCCGTCGCGCCTGGGCATCCTGCTCGGCATGAAGTCGTCGAACCTGCAGCAGGTCGTCTACTTCCAGAAGTACATCGTGACCGATCCCGGCACGACCCCGCTCGAGTACATGGAAGTCCTGACCGAGGAACAGTACCGCAAGGCGCAAGAGAAGTACGGCGATGACTTCAAGGCCATGATGGGCGCCGAGGCCGTGCAGGAGCTGATCCGCCACCTCGACATCGACAAGCTGATCGGCGACTTGCGTCAAGAGCTCGCCGGCACCAAGGCGAAGCAGAAGATCGAGAAGATCATCAAGCGCCTGAAACTCTCCGAAGAGATCAAGTCGTCGGCCAACGATCCGCAGTGGATGGTCATGACGGTCGTGCCGGTCATCCCGCCTGACCTGCGTCCGCTCGTGCCCTTGGAGAACGGAAATTTCGCGACCTCGGATCTCAACGATCTGTACCGCCGCGTCATCTACCGCAACAACCGCCTCAAGAAGCTCATCGAGCTCAACGCCCCGTCGATCATCATCCGCAACGAGAAGCGGATGCTGCAGCAGGCGGTGGACGCGCTCTTCGACAACGGCCGCTGCCAGCGCGCGGTGTTCGGTTCCGGCAACCGCCCGCTCAAGTCGCTCACCGACATGATCAAGGGCAAGCAGGGCCGCTTCCGCGAGAACCTGCTCGGCAAGCGCGTCGACTACAGCGCTCGGTCAGTCATCGTCGTCGGTCCGCGCCTCAAGCTGCACCAGTGCGGCTTGCCGAAGTCGATCATCCTCGAGCTGTTCCAGCCCTTCATCATCCGTCAACTCAAGGAGCGCGGCTACGCCGAGACCGTCAAGGCGGCGAAGCGCAAGCTCGAGCGTCGCGACGAAGAGGTGTGGGAAGTCCTGGACGACGTCATCAAGGGCCGCGTCGTGATGCTCAATCGCGCGCCGACCCTGCACCGCATGGGCATCCAGGCGTTCGAAGTCGTCATGATCGACGGTTCGGCGATCCAGCTGCACCCGCTGGTGTGCCAGGGCTTCAATGCCGACTTCGACGGCGACCAGATGGCCGTGCATCTGCCGCTGTCGATCGAAGCGCAGACCGAAGCGCGTGTTCTGATGCTGTCGACCAACAACATCTTCTCGCCGTCCAACGGCAACCCGATCATCTCGGCCGACCAGGACATCGTCCTCGGCTGCTACTTCCTGACCATGGCCCAAGAAGGCCAGCCGGGCGAGGGCAAGGTGTTCTCGGGTTTCAACGAGGTGCTGATGGCCCTCGACATGGGCTGCGTCAGCCTGCATTCCCTGATCAAGATCCAGGTCCTCAAGGGCTCGCGTCTCGATGACGGCGGCCCGGTGAAGAAGGTCCTGCCGGAAACGTGCCTCATCGAGACCACGCCCGGCCGCATCATCTTCAACGAGGCGCTGCCCAAGGGCATGCCGTTCTACAACAAGCTGCAGGACAAGCAGGGCCTGCGCCGCGTGATCGCCGACTGCTTCGAGTACCTCGATCGCCGCAGCACCATCACCGTGCTCGACACCATCAAGGAAGTCGGCTTCAAGTTCTCGACCATCTCCGGCATGTCCTTCGGCGCGTCCGACCTCTACGTCCCGGAAGAGAAGGCGACGATCGTCGCCGAGGCCGACAAGAAGTCGCAGAAGTTCCAGAAGGCCTACCAGCGCGGTCTCATCACCGCGTCGGAGAAGCATCGCAACGTCGTCGAGACCTGGACGCACGCCACCGAGGAGCTCTCCGGCTTCCTCATGGAGCGCCTCAAGAACGACACCCGTTACGGCAAGGAGTACATCAACCCGGTGTACGTCATGGCCAAGTCCGGCGCCCGTGGTTCGGTCGCGCAGATCCGCCAGCTGGCGGGTATCCGCGGCCTGATGGCCAAGCCGAACGGCGAAATCATCGAGACCCCGATCCGCGCGAACTTCCGCGAGGGCCTGAAGGTGCTCGAATATTTCACCTCGACGCACGGCGCTCGCAAAGGTCTGGCCGATACCGCGCTCAAGACCGCGGACTCGGGCTATCTGACGCGCAAGCTGGTCGACGTGGCGCAGGACGTCATCCTCGCCGAGCACGATTGCGGCACCGTCGGCGGCATCACCAAGGCGGTGGTGTACGACGGCGACCAGATCAAGGTCACGCTCGCCGATGCGATCACGGGGCGTACCGCCCGCGACACCATCGTCGACATCATCACCGACGAGGTGATCGTCCGCGAGAACGAGATCGTCTCGCGCGAGAAGGCCAAGGCCGTCGAAGGCATGGGCTTCGAGAAGATCCGCGTGCGTTCGCCGCTGACCTGCGAATCGAAGTCCGGCATCTGCCAGAAGTGCTACGGCATGGATCTCAGCCGCGGCCTGATGGTCGAGATGGGCGTCGCTGCCGGCATCATCGCCGCGCAGTCGATCGGCGAGCCGGGCACGCAGCTGACCATGCGCACCTTCCACATCGGCGGCGTCGCCGGCGTGAAGACGGAAGAGACCAACTACAAGGCCCGCAAGGCCGGCAAGCTGGTGTACGAGAATCTCCGCACGGTGCTCAACGACCTGAAGGAGAACGTCGTCCTCAATCGCAACGGCGAGGTGATCATCAACGACACCAACGGCCGCACGATCGAGCGCTTCAAGGTGCCGGTGGGTTCCAAGCTGCACATCCCGGACGGCAAGACGGTGGAGAAGGGCGCGCTCATCGCCGAGTGGGAAGCCGCCAACATCCCCATCCTGTCCGACCTCTCGGGTACGGTGCGCTTCGAGCACATCATCCCTGAAGTCACCATGCGCGAAGAGCGCGATCCGGCGACCGGCATCGTCAACCGCGTCATCCTAGAGGGCAAAGGCGATCTGCATCCGCAGGTCGTGCTCGAGGACGCGTCGGGCAAGCCGATCGCGCACTATCCGATTCCCGAGAAGGCGACCCTGCGCGTCATCGAAGGCCAGAAGATCAACGGCGGCACGCTGCTGGCGTCGACGCCGCGCGAGATCGCGGGCACCCACGATATCACCGGCGGTCTGCCGCGCGTGACCGAGCTGTTCGAAGCCCGGCCGCCGAAGGATCCGGCAGTGATGGCCGAGATCGATGGCATGATCGAATTCGGCGAGCGCAAGCGCGGCAAGCGGACGATCATCATCCAGGGCGATTCGGGCACCGAGGTCGAGCACTCGATCCCCCAGGGCAAGCACTACCGCGTGCACAAGGGCGATCGCGTGAAGGCCGGCGACGCGCTGGTCGACGGCGTGCTCGTTCCGAAGGATCTCTTGCGCGTCTGCGGCGAAGAGGCCCTGCAGGATTACCTGCTGGCCGAGATCCAGGCCGTCTACCGAGCGCAGAACGTGCGCATCGACGACAAGCACATCGAAACGATCATCCGTCAGATGCTGCGCAAGATCGAGATCAACGATCCTGGCGACCTGCCCTACCTCCAGGGTCAGCTGGTCGACAAGATCCGCGTCCGCGAAGAGAACCAGCGCGCCTTGGCCGACGGCAAGCGCCCGGCGACCTTCGAACCCAAGTTGATGGGCATCACGCGCGCGGCCCTGCAGTCCGAGTCCTTCATCTCGGCAGCCTCCTTCCAGGAGACCACCAAGGTGCTGGCCGACGCTGCCCTGGCCGGGCGTCGCGATCACCTGCTCGGTCTGAAGGAGAACGTCATCCTGGGCCACCTGATCCCGTGCGGGACTGGGTTTACGACCTACAAGAGCATCAAGATCGAGAAGCTCGGCGAGCCGGTTGTCATCGAGCCGTTGCCCGCTACCATCCGCACCCCCACAACCTTGGGGTTCGGTGAAAAGGAAAGCCGTTTCGGCGAGAAGGAGCCTGTCAGTGCCAACGATTAATCAGCTGATCCGCAAGGGCCGCGAGTCATCGCGCAACAAGACCAAGAGCCCGCAGCTCGAGAAGAACCCGTTCAAGCGCGGTGTCTGTCTCCAGGTCAAGACGATGACGCCCAAGAAGCCGAATTCGGCGCTGCGCAAGATCGCGCGCGTGCGCCTGTCGAACGGCAAGGAGATCACCGCTTACATCGGTGGCGAGAAGCACAACCTGCAGGAGCACTCGCTGGTGCTGGTCCGCGGCGGCCGCGTCCACGATCTGCCGGGCGTGCGCTACCACATCATCCGCGGCAAGCTCGACTGTCAGGGCGTCCAGGGTCGCATGCAGAGCCGCTCGCTCTACGGCGCCAAGCGCCCGAAAAAGAAATAGCCTTTCAGTTGGGGGGCCCAGCCCCCCAACATCGCGCTCCGCGCTGCCCCCTGGGCACCAATTCACTTTTCAGGTTTGACAGCAGACATCACCACGGGCGAAAGCCCATAGTACCTCCGGTTCATGTGGCCGGGCACAGGGAAAGCAGGACATCATGCCGAAACCCGGCGACAACGACGACAGCCAACAGAACCCGATCCAGGACGGCGAGGCCGACAGCGCCCCGGCCGAGGTCATCCAGAACGAGGACGGTTCGATCACCCTCGCCCAGAGCGGCCTCGCTTCGGGCCCCGCGCCCCAGCGCTGGACCGGCGCCGGCATCAAGCCCGACGCTCGCTACGGCAGCCTGATGGTCTCCAAGTTCATCAACTGCCTGATGTGGGACGGCAAGAAGAGCGTCGCCGAAGGCGTGTTCTACGACGCCATGGCGCAGATCGCCGACAAGCTGAAGTCCGATCCGCTGCCGGTGTTCGAGCAGGCGATCGAAAACGCCAAGCCGCTGGTCGAAGTGCGTTCAAAGCGCATCGGCGGCGCCAACTACCAGGTGCCCATCGAGGTCAATCGCCGCCGCCAGCAGACGCTCGCCGTCCGCTGGGTGCTCGAAGCCGTGCGCGCGCGCAAGGGCCGCCCGACTGCCGAGAAGCTCGCCCAGGAACTGGTCGACTGCTACAACAAGACCGGCACGACCATCCAGAAGCGTGAGAACACGCACCGCATGGCCGAGGCGAACAAGGCGTTCTCGCACTTCGCTTAGTTGGTTGGGGGAGCCGCAGCAGGCGGCGTCCCCCAACAACGCGCCTCCGGCGCTGCCCCCTTTAACATGGGGGAGCCGCATCAGGCGGCGCCCCCAATATCGCGCCTCCGGCGCTGCCCCCTTTGAGATAGTGGGCTTGATAGATCTGGAACCCTGGCCGTGTGGCCAGGGTTTTGCGTTTTCAGGCGGTTTTACGGTCCGCTTTTGGACTGGCATAATCGCCACTTTACCTTGGGAGGCTGGGGCTTGGGAGAACATCCGGAGGGCGGTCGCTTCACGGGTGGAGATTCTCAGTATCCCGTCGTTGGTATTGGGTGCGGTTGCGCTACAACC
>JACDEN010000127.1:6470-7178 GCA_013816415.1 Planctomycetota bacterium | reverse complement strand
GCGCAGCTCCGTGGTGAACGAGAGCGCGCCGGGCCGATCGGCGGTGAGGCGCACGACCAGCACCTCGTCGACCGCGCTGGCGAAATATTCGCGGCGGAAGGCGACGCCATCGACGCGGTAGCTCACCGTCACGAGCGCCTGATCGAGATCGAGCTCGCGGCGGTACGCGTCCGCGCGCTCGTGTCCCGCGAAGCCGAGCAGCGCATCGCCCAACGGCTGATAGGGGGACAGCCGCAGCGGTTCGGCCATCAGGTGCCGGTCGGCGAGCGCCATCGCCTCGACGGGGCGCCCTGCGGTCAGCAGTGCGCGCACCTCGGCGAGGTGGGAGAACGCGCGCGGATTGTCCCAGGTGCGCGGTCCACCCGCCCACAGGGAATTCTCATTGAGCTGGATGCGCTCGCGCGCGGTGCCGCCGAAGATCATGCCGCCGAGCCGGCCGTTGCCGATCGGCATCGCCTGGTCCCACTCCGTCACCGGAAGCCGATACCACAAGGCGGTGTCCATGGCGTCTCCTCGGGCGACATCGTGCGCTGCCACCCGTGATTTCCAGGACGCGCGCGCTCAGGTGGCGACGAGGGTCGACAGCTCCGCCTCGAGATCGTCTCCGATCGGACGCGGCAGCGGCAGCCAGAATCCCGATGGGTCGGAGCCGCGGCCGGGAACGCACGCGCGCGGCCTACCGTCACTGGCGCGCACATCGGTGGTCGC
>JACDEN010000127.1:1406-6460 GCA_013816415.1 Planctomycetota bacterium | reverse complement strand
GCGCAGCGTCAGCCCGCAGCGCCGCCGGTGCGAGGTGTTGACCAGCGAGCCGTGCAGGAGGAGGTCGGAGTGCAGCGAGATCTCGCCGGCGCGCAGCGACATCGAGATCGGCGTGCCGTGCGATTCGGCACCGACCGTGGTCATCCACAGCACGTTGTTCTCAGCGGGGTCGCTCTCGCGCATCGGCAGCGCGCCGAGCCGGTGCGAGCGCGGGATCACGCGCATCGCGGCGTTGCTCTCGTCGGCGTCGTCGATCGCCAGCCACACCGTCACGGTGTGTGCCGGCTCGAACGGCCAATACGGAGCGTCCTGGTGCCAGCTCACCGCTTTGCCCTCGTTGGGAAGCTTGCAGAAGAAGTGCGTGCCCCAGCAGATGAACGACGGACCGAGGATATCCTCGACGTGGTCGAGGATCAGCGGATGCGCGGCGATGTCGTAGATGCTCGCGCAGGTGGCGTGGTAGCCGTTGATCGCATGGCTGGTGCGTCCGGTGCGGTGGAAATGAGCGAGCATGCGGTCGAACGCCGCGCGGTTGGCCTTTACCTGCGGCTCGTCGAAGATCCGGAGGTTCTTCACGTAGCCGAGCTCGTTGTACTGCCGCACCTGCGCGGTGGTCAGCCGCTTGGGGGCTGCGCAGGTGGAGGGGATGAAGGAGAAGGCGCGGGCGGCGGCCGGTCCGGTCATGGGGTGCTCCAGCGCTCGATGATACGCACGCGCGACCAGCTCTGCCATGGATGCCGCCGACCCCGGGCATGGATAATCTTAGCGCGCGGCTAGGATGCAGCCATGGCGCGCTGGGATCTCGACGTCTTCACCGGCGGCTTCCACCCGATCAAGACCTATTGGAAGGACCTCAACGGCTATCCCGAATCGCTCGCCAAATTATACGTAGTCGTCCGCGGCGAAGCGCGTTACGCCCTCGGATCCAAGTGGACCGCGCTGCAGGCGGGAACGGTGTACGTGCTGCCTCCGCACCCGCTGCAGCGCTACATCTGCGAGCACGAGGTGGATATGTACTGGGCGCATTTCCTGCCCCTATCCCTGCTGCTCAGGCGTCGGCTGGCGCGCGTCGACCGCATCCACGCCTTTCCGCTGCGCGCGTGGCGCCATTGGCAGCCGGTCTATACGAAGTTGCCGGAATTCTTCGCGGGCAGGTTGCCCGGGTTGGCCATCCGCGTGCAGGCGATGCTGCTGCAGGCCTTGGCGGACACCCTCGACGCCACCCCGGAGCCGAAGCTCGACGACGGCCGGGCGGTGCGCGAGCGCTTCGCTCCGGCGATCTCCTACATGGATGATCGATTCATCGCCAACCCGCCGCTCGAGCTCATCGCGGCCGCGGCGGGGCTGAGCCCGATCCATTTCCACCGAGAATTCACCCGCGCCTTCGCGATCACTCCGCACGCCTACATGCTCGGCAAGCGCATGGAGCTCGCGCGCCAGCGCGTGCTGGCGACCGCCGAGCCGATCAGCGTCATCGCGCAGGCATGCGGCTACGCCGACCAGTTCTACTTCTCGCGGGTGTTCAAGCGCCACCACCGGCTGAGTCCGCAGGCGGCGCGGGCCTCGTCGGCGTTCTCGCGGCCGTAGCGAGCCGGCATCGCGTCTGGCCCGCCCTCGTCGCGCTCCTACCGTGGCATCACCGGAGGAGTCCATGACCAATGCCGCCTTCCTGCAGCCGTACGTCGACAACGGCACCATCGCCGGCGCGGTGACGCTGGTCGCCTCCGTCGATGCGGTGATCAGCCATGACGCCGTCGGCTGGGCCACCATCGGCGTCGCGCCGATGCGCCGCGACAGCATGTTTTGGATCGCCTCGATCACCAAGCCGATCACCGCGACCTGCCTGATGATGCTGGTCGACGCCGGCCGCATCCGCATCGAGGATCCGGTGGAGGCCTATCTGCCGGAATTCAGCGGCCAGATGCTGGCGGTCGAGCAGGACGCCGAGCACGCCATCCTGCGCAAGCCGGCGCGGCCGATCACCGTGCGCGATGTCCTCGCGCACACCAGCGGACTGCCGTTCAACACCCGGCCCGAAGCCGGGAAGATCGATCGCCTGACGCTGCGCGAGGCCGCCATCAGCTACGCGCTGTCGCCGCTCGGCTTCGAACCCGGAACGAGGTACGCGTACAGCAATGGCGGCACCAATACCGCCGGACGCCTCATCGAAGCGGTCAGCGGCATCGCGTACTGGGATTTCCTGCGCACCCGGCTGCTCGAGCCGCTCGGCATGCGCGACACCACCTTCTGGCCTGATGCCGCGCAGCTGGGTCGGCTCGCCACCGCCTATCAGCCGAACGCCGATCGCACCGCGCTGGCGGCGCTCGCGATCGAGCAGTGCAGCTATCCGCTCGATGCTCGCAGCCGGCATCCGTCGCCGGCGGGCGGTCTGTTCTCCACCGCGGAGGATCTCTGGCGATTCGCGCGGATGGTGCTCGCGGGCGGCATGGTCGCGGGCGCGCGGCTGCTCACCGAGTCGGCGGTGCGGCAGATGACCAGCAGGCAGACGGGAGCGCTCGAGAACTGCTACGGCCTCGGGTGGGCCGTCGATCCCGCGGGACAGGGCTTCGGCCACGGCGGAGCGTATTCCACCGATCTCTGGATCGACACCGTGCGCGGACGCGCGCTCGTCTATCTCGTCCAGCACAACGGCTACGGTGGCAGCGACGGCGCCGCGATCCTTCCGGCCTTCAGGAAGCTGGCGACCGCCATCAGCGCGCGGTAGCACGACGCCCGCCCGCGGCGATCAGCCCGGCTTCACCCGATCGTGGAGCTCGCTGGACTCCCGGACCGCCTCGGGCTCGGGATGGCCATCCGGAGGAGCCTCGTTCGGCAGCCGGATCAGGAACGTCGCGCCCTGGCCGAGCTGCGAGCGCACCTGCAGCTGGCCGTGATGCTGTTCGACGATCTTGCGGCAGATGGCCAGGCCCATGCCGTTGCCCGGGTATTCCTCGCGGCCGTGCAGGCGTTGGAAGACCGCGAAGATCTGGTTCTGGTACTCGGGATCGATGCCGATGCCGTTGTCGGCGACGGCGATCTCCCACATCGGGCCATCCTTGCGCGATGAAATCGACACCCGGGGCGTCTTCCCCTCGGGATGGAACTTGAGGCCGTTGCCGATCAGGTTCTGGAACAGCAGCGCCAGCTTGGTGCGGGTTCCGGCGACCGTCGGCAGCGGTCCGACCTCGACGACGGCCTTGGCGGTCTCGATCTGATCGCGTAGCGTGGTCAGCACCTCCTGGACGACGATGTTCAGATCGATGGCTTCGCTGCTCCCGTGCGAGTGGCTTGTCTTGGTGAACGCGAGGAGATCGCTGATCAGCGTCTGCATGCGCCGCGCCCCGGTGACGGCGAAATCCAGGAACTGGCGCTGCTGGTCGGTGAGGTCGTCGCCCAGCTGCCGCTCGAGGATCCCCATGTAGACCGTCACCATGCGCAGGGGCTCGCGCAGATCGTGCGAAGCGACGTAGGCGAACTGCTGCAGCTCGGCGTTGGTCGAGGCGAGGTCGTCGGCATGGCGGGCGATCTGCGAGAGCATGTGGTTGAAGGCGTCGGTGAGCAGGCCGATCTCGTTGGTCCCCTGCGGTGGCGCGCGCACGGTGTAGTCCTTGCGCTCGGCCACGATCTTCGCGAGCTGGGCCAGGACCAGGATCGGCTCGGAGATCGGCCGCTGCAGACGCGACGATACCAGTACCGCCATGCCGAGGCAGCCGAGCAGGACCAGCAGCGAGATCCCGCCGAACACCGCGAGGCGAACGTACATGCCCGTGAGATCGATCAGCAGCGCGATGGTGCCGATGCGGCGGTTCTCGAGGGTGATCGGACGCAGCAGGGTCAGCGT
Organism: Planctomycetota bacterium; assembly: GCA_013816415.1. Classification (GTDB taxonomy): domain Bacteria; phylum Planctomycetota; class UBA11346; order UBA11346; family UBA11346; genus JACCZE01. The sequence goes on along the minus strand of JACDEN010000127.1, from coordinate 2,619 downwards.
TCTGCGGGTGAAGTGGGGGCCGTCGCTGTCGGGTAGGGCGGGAAACGCCATCTGGTCGTGCGACCGTGCGTAGTCTGCGAACGCCTCTCTGGAGGCGCGATAAACCCGAGCGCCGAGCACCGTCGGCTCGGCCTGGAGCGCCCTCAGGAGCTTGGTCGCGGCCTCGGCATCGTCGAAGGTCAGCGCCGCCTGGGAGTTCTCGCCGAGGACATCGGCGAGCGCGGTGGCGTCGCGCGCGGTCGCCGAACGGAAATCCAGCAGCTCATAGAGCGCGAGCGCGCTGCAGGCGAGCAGCAGCGCGAGGGAGCAGGTCACCAGGATGACCGCGGTGATCTTCTGCCGGATCGGACGGTCCGCGAGCCAAGGCATGGTCTATTCGCGCTTTCCGCTGGATTCCAGCGAGATCAGCTTGCCGACGCTCAGCAGCTGGGCGCTCAGTTTGAGCTCGGCGTTCTGCGCGACCGTGGGATTGATCAGGAATCTGAGCTTGGTCCCGTCGAGATAGAACTGGATGATCCCGCCCGATTGGCCGAATCCGTCGAAATCACCCACCGTCAGGATGGGCTTCGCGCCGATGGTCTTGAGGATGTCGGTCGCGTGCGCCGCTTCCGACCTGCTGATGAAGACGAGCTGGCAATCCAGGAGGTCGGCCAGCCGCGGCGACCGCTTCACGGCGAGCGGTCGACCGCGGATCAGCTCGCCGCGGCCGAGCTCGTCGAGCGCGGTGCCGAACGGATCCTCGCCGAGCACGCCGATCACGATCGGCGCCTCCGGGCTCGGGAAGGCCGCGGCCGGCCACTCGACGAATTTCGCGAAATTGAACAGGAACGCCGCCTCGACCTGGGCGGTCTTCGAGGCCGGTTCGGCGCCGGCGCAGGGGGCCGCCGAACCAGCGAGCGCGACGAGGACCAGCAGCACGGCGGCGGCGGTCCGACGTGCGACGTGCGACGTGCGACGTCGGAGAGTCGACGCCAGTCGAAGAAAGGCGTGCCTGGTGGTCAGTAGCTCCATACGACCTTGGCGTAACCGCTGCGCGAGATCTCCTGCCGCGTCGTCGGTGTCCCGAACTCGGCATGGTGATCCTGGAGGAGGTTCTGGCCGACCAGGCTGAATTCCCACTGTGGCGCGGGAGACCACCCGAGACGCATGTCCAGCTCGACGTACGCCGGCACGTCCTGGTTCTCGATCGCGCTGACGTAGCGCAGACCGGCGT
>JACDEN010000127.1:0-1396 GCA_013816415.1 Planctomycetota bacterium | reverse complement strand
CGACCGAGGTGCGCAGCGAGGCCTGGTGTTTCGGATCGTGCGACTCCGCGCTGCCGCCGCTGGTGTCGGTGCTGTCGGGCTTCGCGCGCAGGTGGATGCGGAATTCCGAATATCCGGCGCGCAGCCGCAGCCAGTCGAGCGGGCGGATATCGGCCGTCAGCTCGGCACCGAACGATTCGCCTTCCAGGCCGTTGCCGATGACCTGCGGGGTCGCGGCTGGCGGATTCGCCTGTTCGACGCTGCGGATGTCGCTGTAGTCGTTGTAGAAGGTCGACAGCGCGAACGACATCTGCTTCTCGGGTGTGACGCGGTAGCCGAGCTCGTAGGCGACGAGCTTCTCCGAGGTGAAATCCGGGCCGCCGGCGATCAGATAGGGCGGGGCCGCCGGCACGTAGAACTGGGTGTCGATCCGCGACGGCGTGCGCACTGCGCGCGACACCGCGCCCCACAGCATCTGCTGCTCGTCGACCCGCCACGACAGCCGGGCGCTCGGCTCCTCCTCGAAATGGGTGTAGGGGTTGTGCTCGATCTTCGTTCCGAGCGACAGGCCGACGCGATCGCGCACGATCGCGATGTCGTCCTGGACGAAGGCGTTGAACCAGTTGTAATCCACCGTCGACGGCAGGAATGCGAGCGAATTGGCCGGATTGGTGGTGTCCTCATGGATGAAGCGATAACCGCCCCCCCACACCACGTCGTTGCGATCGGTCAGCGGGAAGCGGTGCTGGAAATCGAGGTCGTAGCTCTGACGGTCCTCGGTGATCGAGTTGGGATACCGCCGATGGACGCCATCGGCATAGAGCTGCAGGCGTAGATCGGACTGCTCGGAGATGGTGTGGGTCCAGCGTCCGATCACATCGCTGCCGGCGGCGTTGATGGCGCCCGCGTTGACCTGCTCGATGATGCTGCGGTAGACGTCGCCCTGGAGCGTGAGCAGGTTGCTGTCCCAGCCGTCGTAATCCATGCGGAAGCCGCCGCGGCCTCCGGCCCAATCGTCGTTCGCATCGTTGGCCGCGGGCCGGACGAGGTCGTCGCGATGGAAGGTCTTCTCATAGACCCGGAAGAAGAGGTGCGAGCTGAGGCGGCCGCCGTAGCGCACGCCCTCGAATTCCTGCAGCGTGGTGCCGCCGCCGCCCTCGACATAGAGGCCCTGCGTCTCCTTCGCGCTCTTGGTGGTGATGCTGATCACCCCGTTGACCGCGTTGGATCCCCACTGCGTCGCGCCCGGTCCGCTGATGACCTCGATGCGATCGACGTCCGGCAGGAAGACATCCTGGACGTCCCAGAACACGCCGGCGAACAGCGGGGTGTAGACCGCGCGGCCGTCGATCATCACCAGCATCTTGTCGGCGAGCGTGTTGTTGAAGCCGCGCGCGCTGATCGCCCAGGTGTGCGA
>JACDEN010000126.1 GCA_013816415.1 Planctomycetota bacterium | reverse complement strand
GGTTCCACCTGCGCTTCGGCCGCACCTGGCGCGATTACCTGATGGAGGTGCGCGTCGCCGACGCCTGCCGCCTGCTCGCTGACAGCGACCGCGCGGTGACCGACATCGCCGGCGCCTGCGGATTCGCCAACCTCTCGAACTTCAACCGCCGCTTCCGCCAAGTCCGCGGCACCTCGCCGACCGCCTTCCGCCGCGCCGCCCGCGGATGATCCAGTCTTCCTGTCCACCGGGGGCAAGAAGGGGGCCGGCAGCCCCCTGTCCAACGCGTCGGAGCCGATAATACAACCTTTGGTTGTGACTTCGCCGCGTTGGCTCATGAATGCGATGACCCACCATTGTAGATGACTCCGAGCATTTTGCTTTGCAACAGCTTGAGTTTATCGAGTCCATTTCGCAGATCATCTTTGGTGAGGCGTCCCTCATTGACCACCAAAAGTATTTCATCCATGTGCTCTCCGAGGATGATCGGGTCGGCCGTCGCCAGAGATGCCGTGTCGAAGAGGATGACGTTGTAGAATCGGCGAATGTGGCCCAGCCATTCGTCGAGGCATGGGCTGTTCAGGATCTGAGCCGGATTCGCGATGCGTCCACCGGAAGGGAGGATCTCGAGATTTGCGAAACGGGTTGGAACGGGAGCGATGCCGAGTTCCCCAGAGAGCAATGGCCCCAACCCGCGCGCCTTGTCGATGCCGAAATGCTCGTGCTGGGTCGGCAACCGGAAGTCGGCATCTACCAAGAGCACTTTCAATCCGTTCGACGCGAGGCTGATCGCCAACCGCGAAGCGACGAAACTGCGCCCCTCTTCGGGAGAGCATGAGACGACCGCGACGCACAGATTCGTAAACTGTCCCTGCTTCATCAGCTGCCGGAGGTTCGCCTGCGCGCTGTGGAACGACTCGGCGAGACTCGAAGGGGATAGCGCTATCCCATCTTTGTCGATTACCGGCCCTCCGGCCACGTACGGAATCTTGCCCAATTGCGCGAAAGAAGACAGAGCTGGGGAATCCACGATGCGCCGATCGAGGCCAGTTGCGGCCAAGGATGCGGTGAATCCAGCGGCCAGGCCCAGGAACAAAGTGGCGACCAGAAAAAGCGGTAGCTTTACGTTCACGGCACCATCCCTGGCCCGAGGTGGATCGATAACCGTAACTTGCTGGACATCCAGACGACTGGAGATGTTCTGCTCGCTCAGATTTTTCATAAGTGTCTCATAGAGCATCTGCTGACTCTTCGTCTGCTCGGTCATCGATTGCAAGCGCACGAGATTCTCTCGGTAAATGGTCAAATCGTGTTCACCTGCCACGATTTTTTCCTTCAGAGCACCTAGTTCCGAGTCGATTCTGGCGTGCTCTGATTCGATCTCCTGAGCAACGGCTTCAACGGATTCGGTGAGATGCGCGGTGGCCGAATCGACCATGTTGCTCGCCTCGATCATCCGAGGGTGGCGATCGAGATATTTTTGCGACAGCGTCAGCTGCTTCGCCTGCAATTCGTAGAGTTCATTGCGATGCAGTGTGACCCTCGGATTGGCCGCGATGGCCTCGATGGACGAAAGGGCTTCGAGCCGCTTGGACCCATCCGCGCTGCGCGCCTTGCGCAGTTGCTGCATCAAGACGTCGTAGGTCGACAGGCGCCGCTCCAGGTCGACGCGCTCGGCGTTGAGTGACAGCAGGCGCTGCGATGAGAAATTCTGGTCGGGACTATCGCTGAACACGCGATGATCCGCACGGAAGGCGCACTCGAGGTCGCGAGCGCTTTCGAGCTTCCGCCGGGCATCGAGGACCTGAGTGGCGAGGAAGTCGATCGCGGCAGTGCCCCGCTGCTTGTCGTCCCGCGCATTGCTTAGGCCGAGCTTCCCCCCATCAGGTCACGGAGATGCGGTAAAAGCAGAGGCTTTCGAAAACGCACATGGGTACATCTATGGATTTGCGCATTTCGTCGGTAAAGCTGAGCTTTTCAAGAAATCAGAGACGGAGTCAAGTTCATTGTAAAATGTACCCAGTACATGGGTACGCGGTTGAGATTTCACAAGGAGTTAGGTAGATTGTGGGGGAAGCTCGGTCTAGCGCTGACCGGAGCAGCGATGGGCAGGAACACGATGCTCGCGGCAGTGAGGAACATTACCGGAGGCACGGTCAACAGCGCCACCTGACCGCGGCTGAGTCGTGAAAGGAATGCGAAGCGCTTGACGAAGGTAAACAGCCCTCGGTTCCTTGGCCACCGGATCGTCTCCAACCGTTGCGCTCGCGGCGCATCAACCACTGTCGGCTGGTACTCCTTGGCGTCGTCGCTGGTCGATGAGGATCTTGGAGGGGATGCGGTAACCCGGTCTCGCCGTTGCGCCTGTGATTGCGCCAGCCGCTGGGTAGATTTTGACGGAAAAAACGCTGTCGCGGGTCTCCCATCGCCAGGATCTGCCTGACGCGGTGCCGGTTGCCTCGCCACGGGTTCGGCGATGTCGATGTCGTCTCTGCTATCAACGATGCCCGCCCGCACTCCTTCGTTGGATTGCACGGGTGGTTTACGATCCGGCGTGGCTGTGATCCATGAGCCTGCCATCGCTCCGTCGGCGCCACTCAACGATTCTTCCATTTGGTCGATCCGACCCTCCAGGCGGGCGATCCTCCGTCGCGCCCTGGCCAAACGTCGCCGGAAGCGGCGCACCAGCCTGCCCTGCGTGCAATTGAGGGCGAGAGCATGATCGAGCCTGTTCGTGAGTAGCGTCTCGTTAGTGCTCGATGCTTCCATGGGCTTCGGCGTGTCGTCGCGCTGAGCCGGCACCATGGCTGACCGCAACTGCCGGTTCCGATCCCGCTCTTCGGCGATGCGCTTACGCGCGGCCGCGAGGGATGCATGATACTCGTGCATCTCGCTGTGAGCGTCGTCCAGTTCCGTCTGCAGGCGTCGCAGTTCAGATTGAGCGGTTACGATTGATACATTTGCTGCAAGGGGGGGGATGATTCATTCATGTCGATTGCGCCTGAAACGGCCAGCAATCCTGGGGGGACCACAACTCCAGGCGATTGTCGCTCATGGAGTCGCTCGACGGTTGGTTGACTGATGACAGTGAGCCGCGTCTCGGTCTTGCGGTCGGGATCTTCAGCCTCGGTCAACTGGAGGAGGGCCCCGATCGTCGTCTTCACCTGCCCTTCGGGTTCAAAAATGCTGGTTTCCACGGCGAATTGGCCATCAGTGAGGAAGTCTTTGATCTGGGCCACAACGAATGGACCGGTCCATCCGTGTCCATCATAAACGTAGTACTGAGGCTCGGCTTCTGGCATCGATGAATGTATACCCTCTAAATTTGGTTCCTAGGTACAACTTCGGACGTTTTCCGTTTGACGTCCTTGCTGGTATCATGTGCTACACTCTCTGATTTGAGCTTACCGGACAGCGCCGGCCGAGCGACGTTCGATTCCCTATGTGCCTCCGCATCGGACATCGCCATCATCCTCAACGTGCCTCCCGAAGAGGAGCCCTTGGCATGGGAGCTTCTTCGCGCCGGAGCGGATGGCTTCATCCTCTAAGGGAGAGGATGATCATGCCGTTGCTCGGAAGATCATCGCCGCAGCCGAACGGAAACATTTCGCTCAAGAACGCAACAAGACCGAGCGCATCGTCGCGATCACCAATTTCACCAACGGCTTGAACAGCGAGATCGCGACGCCGCTGCACTACCTTGAGCGACAACTTCGCTTTCTTGAAGTCGGCGTTCGATGACCTCATCGCGCGGGTGGGCGAGCAAGATGACGCGGATCTCGACTACTACCGCCAGGAAGTGCCGCAATCCTGGGAACAGTCACGAACGGGGATCCAGCACCTCGTGGACATCTTCTAGAGGATGAACGCCCTTTCTCAGTTTGGATTCCACCGAGGATCCAAGATGGGATTTCATGGCGCGATGACGAAGGCATCGCGGCCACGAAACCCCTGTGGCAGCAATGTTCCGATTTAGTGACGACCTACGACATCAAGATCGATGCGACTGATGTACCAGGGATGACTCAGACGAAGAAGGGCCGTAGTGGTTCCCGAATTAATCATGACAGACGTTCCTGTCTCGGGAGGAAAATACCCAAGCTAAGGTCGGTAGAACCGTTTTCCTTCAGCGTTCTCAGGCAATCAGGGACTAATTCCGGCCGATCACTTCGATCGCGGCTTTGGCAGCCTTGCGCACTTCGCTGTCGTCGTTGTCAGCCTTCGCGATGCGGTTCAACAACGGCAGCGCGGGTCGGGCATCTTCCGCCATCACCATCAACGCGGTGCAGGCCGCGCTGCGCGAGCGCGCGTCCTCGACTCTGGCATTGTCGAGCACGCGGGACAGGTCCTTGATCGATCGCTCGGGAGCCGCCGCGACCGCGAACGCCTTCATCGCCTCGGCGCGCGATTCGGGATCGCAGGTGCGGTCGGCGACCGCCGACGCCAGACGTTCGACCACATCGGGAAGACGCTGACGGTTGGTGACGATGATCGCGCAGGCGCCGCGCCAGGCCTCGGCCGAACTGTTCTCGAGGATCTGGCGCGCGATCGCCAGGATCTCGTCGTCGCAGGTGCCGAGGGTGGCGAGCGTGGAGAGGGCGCGGCCCTGGACCCGGCCGGTGCGCGTGATCGCCAGCCTGGCTGCGGCGATCGCATCGGCATTCGAAGACGGGGCGTGCGCGAGCGCGGCGAGCGCGGCGGTGGCCACGTCGTCCTCGGTGTCGGCAGCGGTGGCGCTCACCACGGGAACCGCCGCCAAGGGAAGCGGATTGAAGCACCGTTCGTAGAGCAGCATGACGGTGACGCGCACCGAGGCGTCGGGACTGCGCGCGAGTTTTCCGAGCTTGGCGGTCTGGCCGGCGATCTCGCGCCTGAATTCCGGATCGTCCTGGGAACGCTGACGCACGACCCGGTTCGCATCCTCGCGCTTCTTCAGATCCTCTCCGCCGAGCGCCTCGAGGAGCTGCTTGGTCGAGAGCTGGCCGGTGAGCGCGAGCTTCCGCTGCGCGGCCACCTGGTCGCGGTAGACGCGGATCTCGTTCATCAGCGTATTCGCGAGCTGGCGCACGCTCTCGTCCGGATCGGCGCGCAGGCGCTCGATGCGCTGCATCTGGTCGTTGGCGAGGCGCACCGGCGGTCGCAATGCCGCCAGCACGTCGTGCCGCAGCCCGCCGTTCCTGGTGTCGAGCAGCGGCATCAGGTCCGGAAGCGCCGCCTCGATCGCGGCTGGCCCCAAGTCGACCACCCGGCTCAGCGGCGTCAGCTTGAGCACCGGATCGCGGGACGAGCGGAGCTGCTCGAGCAGCTCGCCGAGGCGCTCCTTCTCGTCCGCGGTCAGCGGTTTCGGATCGTCGATCGACACGTCGGCTGCCGTGGTCGCAGGACGCGCGACCGCGCTCAGGAGCAGCACCAGGATGACGACAGCTACGTAGGGGCGCATGGACCTCTCGGGACAGCCACAGGATGCATGAGATAGGACGCCGCGCCACTGCGCTGCCGCATCCAAATGGACGCTCAGCCGCCGATCTGTATCATTCGGGTGGCCATGGACGCTGACCTTCTGAAACCCTTGCTCGCAGCCATCGTCGCGCTGGCTTCGCCTGGGCTCATCGCCAGCGACGCTCCGCTGCTGGCGAGCCTGACCCGGCACGCCGCGAGCGCGGGCGCGCATGCCGCATCCGTGCGCACGATACTCGAGGGTCGGCTGGCGGCCGATCTCAAAGCGCCGCACGACCTCTCCCGCGCGTCCCACCGCGATCTGCTGGTCGCGGCGGCGAACGCCGGATCGCTCGCAGCTGCGTCGCGACTGGTCGATCTCGGCTGGTTCGATGCGATGCGTCGCGTCGAGGTCGATCGGCCCGAACTGGCGGTCTGGAGCCGTTCGGAGGAAAGCGTCGGCACGACGACCGCCGGCGCCCTGCATGCGCAGCTGTGGATCAACCGCCTCGACGGCATGCCCGGCATCAGCTCCTCGTTCCGCGATCAGCAGCAGATGGAGGCGCTCGAGGATCTCCTGCTCACCGCCGACCCGTCGCCGATGGCGCTCCTGGACGCCGCATGCGTGCTGATGCAGGATGGCGAGCCGGAGCAGGTGGCGCGCGCGCGCTCGCTGGCCGCCAGCGCCGCGCGCTCTCTGGCGGCGATGGGCTTCGACGGCGACGATCTCCTGCTCGTCGAAGGGCGCGCAGACGCCTACCTGTCGTGCCTCGAATATCTCGAGGCGCCGGATTGGGCCGCAGCGCGCCAGCTCTTCGCGCATGCCGCCGCCGCACGCGCGGCATGCGGCGACGACCGCGGCCGTGGCGTGATGATGCGCCTCGAAGCGTCGGCCGCCGATACGGGTGGCGACCTGAACGCCGCCGAGCAGGAGATGACCGCCGCCGCCGAACTCTTTGCCAGGATCGGCGACCACGCGCGCCGCGGCCGCTGCCTGAATCTCATGGGAACGTGGTTCCAGCCCGACCGGGACGGTTCCGGAGACCGCGCCAAGGCGATGCGCCTGTTCCAGCTCGCCGCCGCCGCCAGCCAACGCGCCGGAGATTGGGGCGGCGCCGGCGACAGCTTCGCCTCTTTGGCGTGGTGCCGTTATCCCGACGTTCCGGATCGCCTGTCCGAGCCGGACGGGCGGGAACCGTACGTCGTCGACGAGAGCGACTGGGGAAGGTCCGCCGCCGCGTTCGGCGCAGCGGCCGCCGCGCATGGCCTCGATGGTGACGCCCCGGCGCAGGCGCACGACCTCTACAGCCAGGGGATCTGCCTTGATCCGACCCTCAATCCCATGGGTTCGTGGCTGTTCGCGATCCCGATCTTCGAGGCGGCTGAAGCGAAATTCGCGGCCAGCGCCGACACCAGCGCACGCGCATGGAACCTGTGCGTCCTCGGCGAAGCCCTGGTGAACGCGGGCGATCGCGCTGGCGCATTGCCATGGCTGCGCCAGGCGGCGGGCCTCGCCCTGTCCGAAGGCGAGCAGGATCTGCTCGAGCGCGTGCAACAGGTGCTGTCGCCGGCAGGGGAGCCCTGAGGGGCTGGTTGGTGGTTGGTGGTGGAGGAGCCACCGACGGCGTCGGGCGCGTTCAGGGCTTCGGTCGTGGCGGCTGACGACCGCCGCGGAATTCGCGGCGGAAGCGCGCCGGGGTGAGGCCGGTCACGCGCTTGAATTGGCGGCCGAAGAAGAATTCGTCGCAGTAGCCGAGCTCGCGTGAGATCGTCGCCAACGGTTTCAC
>JACDEN010000692.1 GCA_013816415.1 Planctomycetota bacterium | reverse complement strand
GGCGGATGCAGGGACACGCGATGCTCGATCGGTAGCGCGGGTCGCATGGCCTGCGGCCACCGTATCGCGACCAGCGGCGGGGCCAGGGCCGGTCGATCATACACCGGGTTCCCTGTGCTGCATCGGCAGCCTCGGCAGCGCCTCGGGCGGCATCCCCAGGAGGACGGCAACGACCCCGGCTCCCTGGGGTATAATACGGCGGAGAATCAGCCCATGGCACGACCGCTCGCAACGCTCCTCGTCATGCTCGCGCTCATCTCCCTGCCGGTGGCAGCATCGGCCGCGGCCGCGGTCGCGGGCAAGGAGTCCGCAGCGCCGCCGATCGGGCCGTCGATCAACAAGGGCCGTGCCGGCACCTATCTCGTCGAGACCAGGCAGGCCGGCTACAATTACTACGTGTTCGTCCCGGCCTCGTATTCGGACGCCAACCCGGCGGGGCTCCATGTGCACTTCCACGGCCAAGCCTCGCAGAAGACCGCGCCCAACTTCGACAACTGGAACAAGTACTTCCTGACGCCGTACAATCTCATCGGCATCAACATGCAGTACATGGATGGCGACAACACGCACGACACCGAGGGCAAGCTCAAGACAGCGCAAGGCGCGATCGCCCAGGTGATGGCCGATTACAAGATCATCGCCGGGCGCGGCGCGATCTGCTCGTTCTCGGGCGGCGGCTGCGTCCATGGCATGTTCGCCGCCAAGTTCTCCAAGGACCGCGGAGTCGAATGGCCCTTCTGCCAATCGGCGCTCTATTCATCGAACTACCGCGTCGAAGCGACGATCGGTACGCCCATGGGTTGGTACATCGGCGTCGGCACCAAGGAGTGGAGCCTCGCCTCCCTCGGCTCCGACGCCAAGGCCCGCACCGGCGAGCTGCTATCGGCGATCGCCAAGGGCGGCGACCCCGATGTGCTTTTCAACGTCATCCAGGACAAGGACCACACCATCCTCGAGGTCGACGTCCAGGAGGCTGGCAAAATATTCCCACGCTCCGACCTCGCGTATGCGCCGTTCCTCTACGCGCCCGACTACCCGGACAAGGAGCTGCGGCAGATCGTCGCAGGGGCCAACGCACTGCAGCTCGGAGGTGCTTCGGCGGCGGTCGCCAAGCTGCTGGCGAAGGCCGATCTTGTCGGCGACCTCAAGAAGAAGGCGGAGGATCTCGACGCGCGGATCATCGCGCGCATCGATCGCGTCACCGCGATGGCCAAGGAGCTGTGCGCGAACGATCCGGTCCTGGCGGCCTTCTACCTGCCGATGTTCATCAACCAGTGCAAAGGCTCGGCGAGCGAGAAGGGTCTGCGCGCCATGAGCTCTGCCGCATCCAAGGAGAAAGGCTTCTCGGCGACGCTCGCCGCGCACGCCCAGTTCACGAAGAACTTCTCCTCGCTGATGCCCGGCGACGCCCGCATCCCTCCGGACAAGAAGAAGGAGGTCGACTCCCTGAACGCCCACTTCCCCGCGACCTCGCTCATCGGCCGCATGGTGACCAATCTCCTGTCGCTGAAGTGATCGGTCAGTTCGACCACAGCGTGATGCCGAGTCGTTTCAGGCAGCCCAGCCAGGTCTGACGCTCCTTCGAGCGGCAGGTCTTCAGCACGCAGCGGATCTTCTCCTCGTCGGTGAGCGGGCGCGGCCGGGAACGCAGCACCATGCCCGCCTGTTCGGGCGTGCGGTTCGCCTTGCGGCCGTTGCACGGTTTGCACGACGCGACGACGTTGGTCAGCGAATCGGGCCCCTTCAGCGCGCGCGGCACCACGTGGTCTCGCGTGCCCGCGCCCATGGTCAGCCGGGCGCCGCAGTACTGGCACTCGAAGTTGTCGCGGATGAATACCGCCTTCTTGGTCGGCATCTGGAAGAGCTTGGTGCGCTTCTTCACCGCGACCTGGTAGCGCATGACCACCACCGCCGGCAGCTGGAAGGTGCAGTGCTGGCTGCGCACGACCTCGGGATAGTGCTCGATCGGGATGGCCTTGCCCTCGAGCACGAGCATCAGGGAATCGAACCAGCTGTCTTCGATGTTGAGATATTCGTAGCTGGCGTTGAGGACCATGCAGCGCGTCACGTCCGGCTCCTGCGATGAGTCTAGGTATTCCGGCGCCAGCGTCCACGGATGCCAGGCCCCCCCTGGGGTCGATTGGGCTGGTGGCGGTCTCCATCACCCTGGTGCTGGCGCCTGGCGGTCTGTTCGCGCGGTTCCTCGCCAAATGGTTCGTGTGGCCGGCGTCCCTGCACTGGCGTGCGGATCACGGACTCGCGGCCAGGTCCTCGAGGATGATCGACAGGTAGCTGTCGTAGCGCGTTTCCGCGAGGGCGCCGCTTTCCGCCGCGCGCCGCACCGCGCAGTCGGGTTCATGGACATGGCTGCAGTCCTTGAAATGGCAGGACTGGTGCAGCGCCGCGATGTCGGGATAGAGGAGCGAGACATCCAGCGGGCCGAGCCCTGTGATCGCGCACTCGCGCATGCCGGGCGTGTCGATGAGCCGTGCACCAT
>JACDEN010000691.1 GCA_013816415.1 Planctomycetota bacterium | reverse complement strand
GGTTGGCTGTTCATCGGCACCCCGCTCGGCAGCTACGACGCGATGCTGCTGATCTTCGCCATCCTGGTCATCATCCTGGTGGTCGCGCTGGGTCTGGTGCCGTCGGTGATCTCGAAGGCGCAATGGGTGCCGAAGGGCGACGCGACCTGACGGCGTCGCCATCGAGTGGTCATCATGGCAGCGAACTGGGGAAAGCGCTCCGCCTGCCCGCCAGCTCGATCCATCCACCGACCTGATCGGTCGGGAAGGATATTGTCGCGGCTCCGATCGTCACGACGACGCCGTCCGATCCGATCAGCGGCAGCGCCGTCGGCACGTCCTCGACATCGGAGCCGGTAGCGGTGAGGACGTGCAGGAAGCAGTGCTCCTCCGCGGGGTCGCGCGGTGAGATCTCGATGCGGCACTCCGCCTCGGGAGCTGCGTACATGTGCTGGGCGTACGGGAAGTTCATATCATGGTAGCGGTAGAGCCGATCCCCCTGGAAGTATTCGCGGAGGGTGCGCTCAGGTAGCACGGTCTGCACGAACAGGCGGCCCCCGCCGTTGGTGATCACCAGCTTGCCGTCGCGTTCCACCGGCGGCTTCATCGCCTGCAGCAGCCACGTCTTCTTGAAGACCTGGCTGGTGGCACGCACACGGTCGAAGATCACGAACGTACCCGGCCTGAGGAAGACGATCTGTCGGGTGAACCACGACAACTTGTGGCGCGAATACGCGCGCGTGCAGTCGCCCGCCACGTAGACGTGGCTCCCGATATCCTCGAATGCGAGCAGGTCGGCGATGTCGCCGAGTTCACGGTGACGGTGCCAATGGGCGGCGTCGTAGGATGCGCCGTTGTGGCCGAAGGCCGTCCCGACCCAGGGATACGCCTGCCCGCCGTCGTTCGCTCCCTGCGCCGGCTGGGCGCGGATGCCTGCCGGCCATCGCTCCGCCCAATCATAGATGAGCAGCGAATTGTGCGCGATGGTGCGGATGTAGTAATTGACCTCGTGCTCGCTGTTCCAGTCCCAGAAGTGTCCGCCTTCGCCGGCGAGCTCCAGGTCGCGGGCGATGGAGAAGTGCCCGACGTCGAGATGCTGATGAGCGGTGAAGCGCTTGCCGCACGTGAAGAAGAACCAGGTCGCATCCTCGCGCCAGGATGAGCGCGCATACGCGCGTCCTGGGCCGGAGCTGACATGGGACAGCTTGAAGCGGTCGAGGTCCCCGACCGGGATCGTGCGGTCGTCCCACAGCAGATCCATGTAGGCGTCCTCGTCGGCGCCTGAATCGGGCGTCGCGCGGTTGAACGCATGCACCGCCTGGTGGTCGGGGTCGTCGCGATAACGGGTTGCGAGGATGCGGCGCGCATTGAGCGCCTGGTCGCGATCGATGTTGAACGCACGGCCGCGCGCATCACCAACGCCCATGGAGCGGCGGGATCCGCGCTCACGGATGCCAGGCAGCATTTCGAACATGCTCGCGACAGCCGCCTGTCGATAGAAGTCCGGCACCAGGGCGTGGTAGTCGATACTGGCACAGGTGCGCGCGGTCTCGCAGAACACCAGCCAGTGGTACAGCCAGTAGTTGAGGTAGAAGCCCTCGGCGAATCCGCCTCCGCGTCCGCACAGTTCGAGCGCGGGCGACGCGCGTTCGCGGATGTCGCGGTCGAGCGCGGCGTAGAACTCGCCGGCACTCGGATTCTCGTGCATGGTCGCCAGCCAACCGACGCCTAGGCCCCAATTCTTGTACGACCACCAGCCGTTGTGGAACGGGCTCACCTCCTCGTAGATGTTGCGGAGGTGGCTTTCGTTCATGTAGGCGAAGAAGCGCTGGCGTTCCTCGTCGGTCCAGTGCTGGTGGCAGAGGTCGAAGACGATGGCGCACATGCCGACGTCGGCGCCGAACACGTCGTGTCCGGTCTTGATCGGCTTGGAGATGAAGCGGTCGATCGCCAGGTCGATCGCCAGCCGACCAAGGACACGGTCATCCTCGATCGCGCACACCAGGGCGAGGCTGATCATCTTACTGTAAACCGTGATCTGCGCCCCGCGTTCGGTACCCGACCCGGTGGTGATCTCGCGATCGCGTGCCACGGCCGCCGTGCGACGGTAGGCGTCAGGCCGCTGGCGCGCGAGGTCTTGCAGGCGCTCGCGCGGGCCGAAGAGCCGCGGGTGGGTCCGTGGGATGGAAGCGAGCGCCTGGGCGAGGCCGTCGGCGGAACCGGTCATGCCCCTACGATAGGAGCGCACCCCGGAACTCAATTCGCCAGCCCTGTCAGGGTTCCCTCCATGGCATCGGCGATGGCGAGCGCATCGGCATCGCCTTCCTCGCGCAGAGCGGCGATGACCCGTAGTCGGCGTTCGGGCGTATGGTTCTGGTTCAATTTCCACTTCCCCTCGACGCTCGTCACGTCGATGCGGAAGAACACGATCGCCTGCATCAGGCGGCTTTCCACCTCCGGCGACAGCCGCTTGCGCCACTTGTGGGCGGTCGATCCCTCGGTCGCCTCTGCGAGCTTGGCGA
>JACDEN010000690.1 GCA_013816415.1 Planctomycetota bacterium | reverse complement strand
CCGAGATGCGCGACCACCTCCTGATGCGCCCGCTTCAGGCTCGCGGCATCCATGGCGTCGCAGGTGACGAACTGCGCCTTGCCTCCGGCTTCGCGGATGGCGTGCGCGCGCGCCTCGCCGCGCTCCTCGTTCCGCCCGAGCACCGCGACCGCTGCGCCCGCGCGCGCGAGTCCCTCGGCGAGCGCGCCGCCGAGCACGCCGGTGCCGCCGATGACCACCGCCACATCCTCACGCAGATCGAACATAGCATCCTCCGGGGCAGGCATTTGAGCCCGAAGACCTTACGCGTCAATCGCAGCGGAAGCATTATCGGGGAGGCCATCGAAGCTGCAAAAACCGCAGCGCGCGCATGGACAGGCGATCATCCCTAAGGTATTAGTATGGCATGGGCATAGACCTGTGACGGCCGATCCGTGACGATGGGATCCCTGATGGCCATGGCCGGCAGCCTCGCTGCCTGCCTGGTGGTGGGTTCGTCGGGGTGGGCCGCCCAGTCCGCGGATGCGAAATTCTTCGCCGAACGGGCGAAGGCGCGGAGCGATCAGGCGCAGCTGCGGGCCGAGGCGCAGGCCGATCACATCAAGCGGGCGGAGAATGCCGCCAAGGTTTTCGGCAAGATCATCGAGTACGCGAAGCAGGACCGCGTCGCCGGTCAGGACGCGATGCTCGCGCATTTCCTCACCGCCATCGGTCGCCTCGATACCGCCACCGCCGATCGTCTGCGTGGCGACCTCGTCGCGCTGCCTCCCGAGCCTGCCTCGTCGCCAGCGCCACAGGTGAAGAAGTGGGAGCACTTCATGGAGGAGCGGCGGCGCGAGCTCTTCAAGCGGCTGCAGAGGCTGCTCGACGCGGCGGTGGATGCCGGCCTCACCGATGTCGCCTATGAATTCCTGCACGAGGCCCTGACCTTCGACCCAGACAATCCATCGCTGCGCGCCAGCATCTCGCAGGTTCAGGTGGATGGCGAGTGGTACGGTCCGAAGTCACTGCCGATGGCGAAAGCCGGTCTTCATTGGGATCGGACGCTGGGATGGGAGATGACCAAGGATGCGGCGCGCTACGAAGCGGGCGAATTCTATGATCTCCAGACCAAGAGCTGGACCAACCTCAGCAAGGCGAATGTCGCACATGCGAGCCTGGCCAAGCCGTGGGTGATCCAGAGCGAGCATCTCGAGGTCCGTGGCAATGCCGAATTGACGGATCTGGTCAAGGTGACCAACGACCTCGAGCAGTTCTACGCGCAGATATTCGCTGCCTACGCCAGTTTCTTCACGCAGAACAAGGCGGATTACCGCCTGATCCTCGGTATGGTCGACCATCCGCGGCTGGTGGTCAACGTCTTTCGCGACGAGGAGGACTACAAGAAGTCGCTCCCGGTGGACGCCGGCTGGTCTGCTGGAATGTTCATCTCCTCGACCGGACAATCGTATTTCTACGCCGGTTCGACCCACGTCGTCTACCATGAATTCACCCATCAGGTGCTGCACATGTTCACTGGGAAGGATTCGTCCCCGGCCTGGCTGTGCGAAGGCATCGCCGAATATTCCGAGTCGCCGACTTTCGAGGACGGTGAGATGGCGCTCGGACGCATTTCGGCAAGCGAGGATCTGAAAGAATATCTGATCGAGCGGGACATGAAACGCGCGATGTCCCTCGACCAGCTGATGGCGATCACCTCGGGCGAAAAATGGAGCGACGCCGTCGAGCCTGAGCATCAATACAACGCAGCGTGCGCTCTCGTCCATTACTGCATGGAAGCCGAGGCCCGTCGCTACCGTTCCGACTTCATCGCGTTCCTGAAGGACAGTTACCTCGGCCTGACCGCTGGGCACAAGCTGTGGGACTATCTCGGAGTGACCAAGGACCAGTTCGAACACGGATTCAACGGGTGGGTCTTGTCTGCGCTCGACGATAAGACCATGGAAAAGAAGACCGCTCCGAAGAAGACCCGCTGATCCGCGGTTCGCCGCCCTTCAGCCAAGTTTCGTGGTGCCGCCGAGATTGCGGCAGCGCTCCTCGACGCGTAGGCCAGCCTGCTCGAGCTGCTGGCGGATCTGCGCCCGGTCGACATCCCGGAGCTGGCAACGCAGGATGCATCCGCCGCTGTAGGCGAGCGCCACGATGATGCGCACCCGTCCGTAATCGGCTCGGTACGCGACGGATTCGTCGACCGGGTGCGGACCGTATTCCTGCTGCCAGGCCAGCACGACCGCGTCCAAATCCGTCTCACGGACCGCAGCCACGAACGCATCGATCGCATCAAAATCACGGTATGACATTGCAGCATTGGAATGTCTTGATCGCTCGGGGGCGGACCAGTACAAAACACGCTTGATGGCGCAGCGCACCACCGAACTTCCAGGACAGTTGGAATCCGCCCAGGCCGAAGCAGCACAGCTGCTTGGAGGGTGCAAGCGGCTGCTGGTGATGACCGGAGCCGGGATGAGCGCCGACGCCGGGATCCCCACCTTCCGCTGCGATGGGGGGCTGTGGAAGAACAACCGGGTCGAGGA
>JACDEN010000689.1 GCA_013816415.1 Planctomycetota bacterium | reverse complement strand
CTACGGCCAAGAACGGCGTCGATCCCTGCGATGCCATCGCCATGGTACTCGCGGGTCAACCCTGGCTGCCATTGGCTCCGATAATAATCCGCTCAACTCAACGAGCGGCGGCCTGAGCAGTTACATACGTTCTACTTGAATACAGGACTGACGTGCGATTGAGCCGTCCTGAAATGGGCAATGTAACGGCTCGCCCTTCCCCGGGGCGAGGCCAGGCGCAGGAGGTCTCTCATGCGTTGATGAATCCAATCTTCTGATCATCTCGCACCGGGGTCAGCGGTCCGGTTCCGCGGTCACTTCCCCGCCCGGCGGGTGGCACGAGGGTCCGCCAGAGGCCCCGCCGAGGGTCTCGACGCGCTCGACCGTCAGCGTCGGGAAGTCGTAGCTCGCGTCGACGGTGCCGCTGACGCGCAGCGGATCGCCGCGCTCGAGCAGCACGCCGTACGCGTGGTAGGCGTCGGGGAACCACACGGTCTCGACCAGGCCGGTCTCGTCCTCGAGGGTGACGAAGCACATCGGCTCGTGGCGCGGCCGCGGCAGCGGCTTGCCGTCCTCGTCGTTGAGGTAGGTGGCGCTGACCTGCTTGCGCGCGATCGGCCAGGCGATCAGCGACACGCGCCGATCCTTCATCGCCGCGGTGATGGCGCGGCACATCAGCGTCCGCTTCGGCAGACGCCACAGGCACAGGGGATGGCGTTCGGGCAGGAAGGCGAGGCACGCGAAGCGGCGGTGGCGCACCTGGTCGATCGGCAGATCGCGCAGGACCGGCGGCGGAAGGTCGGGCGTCTCATCCGAGATGAGATCGATCAACGCCTGCCCGCCCGAGGTCTGCGGGTGGATGAACGCGCTCGCTTCCCGCGCCGCGACCGCCACCAGCCACGAGCGCTGCGCGGCGTTGCAGCCGGGCAGCAGCGCGTCGAGGGCGCCGGCGTCGCACAGTGTCTGGAGCTCGTCGCGCGCGACGCGGCAGCGGGATTTGAAGGCGCGGAGGCTGGAGAAACGTCCGACGTCTGGGGCCCGTGCGACGTCCGACGTCCGACGTCCGACGTCGACGGAGCGGGCGGCGATGATGCGGTCGGCGGTGTCCTTGGAGAGGCCTTTGACCAAGTGGAGGCCGATGCGGATGGCGTCGGAGCCTTCGCGGGCGGTCCACCAGCGGCTCATGAGCGCGCACGGGCCGCGGATCTCGACGCCGAGGCGGCGCGCCTCCTCGACGTAGGCGGCGGTGTGGTAGTAGCCGCCCTGGTTGGCGATCACGCGCGCGAGGAAATGCGCGGGATGGTGCGCCTTCAGGTACGCGCACTGGAAGCTGACCACCGCGTAGCTGGCGGAGTGCGCCTTGCAGAAGCTGTAGCCGGCGAAGGAGGAGATCATCCCCCACACGTAGGTGATGACCGCGTCGGAGACGCCGTTGGCCACCGCGCCCTGGTAGAAGCGTTCCGCGAGCGCCTGCAGACGATCGGCGGTATCGCTGCGTCCGAGCGCCTTGCGCAGCTGGTTGGCCTCCTTGCTGCCGAAGCCGGCGAGCACCTTCGAGACCTCCATCACGTCCTCCTGATACGACAGCACGCCGAAGCTGTCGCTCAGCAGGTTCTGCAGGCACGGATGCGGGTACCACTCGGCGCGCTCGGCGTCGGTGATCGCGCCGTCGCATTCCTTCGAGCGGTGGAAGCGCGCGATGTAGGTCTGGATGAAGCTGTTCCCGGCCGGCCGGATGATGCTGCTGTGCACCACCAGGCGGTCGAAGTCGGGGCTGCCGACCTTCGCCTGCAGCTGGCGCATCGACGGGCTCTCGATGTAGAAGCAGCCCATGGTCGCGCCCGCCGCGACGATGCGCTTGGTGGCGACGTCGCCGATCGGATCCCAGCGATGCTCGTCCAGCGCGATCCCGTCCTCCTTCAGGTCGTGCAGGCAGTCGCGCACCACCGCCAGGCTGCGGTTGCCGAGCAGATCGATCTTCACGAAGCCGAGGTCCTCGGTGCCGTCCTTCTCCCACGCCATGGTCGGGACGTGCACCGGGTGCTTCACGCCGGCCGCGTCCATGACGTCGATGATCTTCGCCGCGGGATGCACCGGAACGAGTTCGCGGATCGGCCGCTTGGTGATCACCGCGCCGCCGCAGTGCAGGCCGAGGTGTCGCGGCATGCCGGCGAGGGCGTCGGCGGCGGCGAGCACCGCCGGCCATGGCTCGGGGAGATCGCCCGGCGTGCCGTAGGCGTCGGCGTCGTGCAGGCACCGGCGCGCGATGTCGATCGCCGAATCAGGCAGGCCGTGGGCGCGCGCGGTCTCGCGCAGCGCCGCCCAGCGGTGCATGCCCTGGTGGGTGGCGACCATCGCGACGTGGTCCGCGCCGTGTCGCGCCAGGGTCATCGCCAAGAGCTCGTCGCGCTCGTCCCACGCGAAGTCGATGTCGATGTCCGGCGGATCGGTGCGCTCGGGCGCGAGGAAGCGCTCGAACACCAGGCGGTAGCGCACGGGATCGACGTTGGTCAGGCGCAGGCAGTAGCAGACGATGCT
>JACDEN010000688.1 GCA_013816415.1 Planctomycetota bacterium | reverse complement strand
ATGTCGAGTCGCGCACCATCAGCCCGACCATCCTGCCCAGCCCACGCGAGGTCTTCGGCTGCCTGCCCGACCTGATGTCGCGCCGCGATCCGCAGGACGGCTCGAACATGCTCCTCCACCACATCCTCGCCAGCCTGCGGCGGGTGTGCGTCGGATTCATGATCGCGATCGCGATCGTGCTGCCGATCGGCATCTGCATGGGAGCGTTCGCCGCGGTGCGCGCGACCTTCACTCCGCTGGCGACGGCGAGCAGCTACATCCCCATCGCCACCCTGGTGCCGTTGACCATGTCCTGGTTCGGAACGGACGAGAAGCAGAAATACATCTTCCTCGCCATGGCGTTCGGCATCTACCTGCTGCCGCTGGTGGTGAAGGCGATCGACGGCGTGCCCGACGTCTACCTGCGCACCGCGTCGACGCTCGGCGCGACCAGGATGCAGATCGTGCGCCGCGTGCTGGTGCCGGTGGCGCTGCCAGATCTGTGGCACGCCCTGCGCCTCGCCTTCGGCGTCGGCTGGACCTACATCGTGCTCACCGAGGCGCTGGTGCTCAGCGACGGCCTCGGCTTCCTGGTCGAGATCGCGCGCCGCCGCGGTCCGCGCGAGCAGATCTATCTCGCGATCATGATCATCACCGTCATCGCGTGGCTCGCCGACCTCGCCTGGGAGCGCCTCGGCCGCCGCCTCTTCCCCTATCGGTTCAAGCGATGACCGCGCCCGCCGCGCCCGCAAAACCGCCGGTGGTCGAATTCCGCAACGTCACCGTGCGCTTCGGAGATTTCGTCGCGCTGCACGACGTCTCATTCCGCATCGAGGACGTGCCCAACCGCGGCGAGTTCGTGACCATGCTCGGTCCGTCGGGCTGCGGCAAGAGCACGGTGCTGAACCTGATCGCGGGATTCCAGCAGCCGACCAGCGGTGAGGTGCTGCTCCACGGCGTTCCGGTGGGCGGACCGGACAGCGACCGCGGCATGATCTTCCAGCAGTACAGTTCGTTCCCGCATCTCACCGTGCTCGGTAATGTCACCTTCGGCATGGAGCTCGATCGCAGCGCGGGGCGCCTGTCGGCGAAGGGCCGCCACGAGCGCGCGATGGATCTCATCGCCCAGGTCGGGCTGTCGGGTCACGAAGGCAAGTACCCGCATCAGCTCTCGGGCGGGCAGCAGCAGCGCGTCGCCATCGCGCGCTCGCTGGCGGTCGAGCCGCGCATCCTGCTGATGGATGAACCGTTCTCGGCGCTCGACGAGCCCACGCGCCTCGAGATGCAGGAGCTGGTCGTCGGCCTGTGGAACCGCATCCAGCCGACGATCTTCTGCGTCACCCACAGCATCACCGAGGCGGTCTACCTCGGCGAGCGGGTGTGGATCTTCTGCACCCGGCCCGGCCAGATCGTCTACGATATCCGCGACGCGATTCCGCAATCGCCCGGCCTGACGCCGATGGCGGCGCAGGAGCTGCCCGCCTTCAAGCAGGCGGCGAAGGTCGTCGGCGAGGCCTTCCGCAAGGTCGGCGACAGCAAGCGCGCGGCGCCATCCCGATGATCCCTCCGAAGCCGACCTTCTTCGACTACGTCGCGGCCGCGTTCAACGCGCGTCCGATGGGGATGTTCATCCCCCCGAACTGGATCGGCGTCGCGGCGGTCGGGCTGCTCGGCCTGCTGAATCCGGGGATCTGGGTGGCGGGCGCCGGTCTCGAGCTCGGCTACCTGGTCTGGCTGATCCATCAGCCGCGTTTCCGCCGCGTGGTCGACGGACGCGCGATGCGCTCGGTCGACGACGAGTGGAAACTCAAGCTGATGACCCAGGTCGCGCGACTGTCGAAGCCCGACCTCGCCAAATACCGCGCCCTGGAAGCGCGCTGCCAAGGCATCATCGAGCAGCAGGTCCAGGCGAATCCCGGCCAGTCGGGCGTCGAGGCGCAGGCCGACGGCCTGAGCCGGCTGCTGTGGATCTACCTGCGCCTGCTGGTGACGCTCGCGTCGATCGTGCGCATCGGCGAGGACGACGACGGACCACGGCTCGAGGAGCGCGCGCGCGCGCTCGAGAAGCAGCTCGCGGCGACCAACCTCGGCGACGACCTGCGCAAGAGCCTCGCCGGGCAGCTCGACATCCTGCGCCAGCGCCTGACCAAGCGGAAGGAGGCGACCGACAAGCGCGCCTTCGTCGAAGCCGAGACCCAGCGCATCGAGGAGCAGGTCGAGCTGATCCGCGAGCAGGCGATGCTCGCCGGCGACGCGCAGAGCGTCTCCAACCGCATCGATGAGGTCGCTGCCACCCTCGGTGGCACCAACGACTGGATCCGCGACCAGCAGCAGATGTTCGGCCAGGTCGAGGATATCCTCACCAGCCCGCCGCCGCTGCTCTCGCCCCGTCCCATGCAACGCGAGGTCACATGAGCCTGCTCGCCCGCCTGCGCGACCTCGGAAGCCGGCTCGGCATCCTGCAGCTGGCCCAGCCGAAGAGCGAGCGCGCCCCGGCCAAGGTGACGATGCGCACGGTCAGCCTCGCGGAATTGCAGAGCGAGGTGATG
>JACDEN010000687.1 GCA_013816415.1 Planctomycetota bacterium | reverse complement strand
GGCCGCATCAGCGCCGGCGTCGTGGTCGGCAATGGCTCCGACATCGGCGGCGGAGCCTCGATCATGGGCACGCTCTCCGGCGGCGGCAAGGAGGTCATCCGCGTCGGTGAGAACTGCCTGCTCGGAGCCAACGCCGGCCTCGGCATCTCGCTGGGAAACGGCTGCACGGTGGAGTCGGGGCTCTACGTCACCGCGTCATCGAAGGTGAAGCTTCCGGACGGGCGCGTGGTCAAGGCGGCAGAACTGTCGGGGGCAGACGACCTGCTGTTCCGTCGCAACAGCCAGACCGGCGCGATCGAGGTGATCGCCAAGAAGAACCAGGTGATCCTGAACGCCGCCCTGCATTCGAACTGAGAAGGGCCGCGGGCAGCGATCAGGACGTGGTCGCGCCGAGCGCGGCCGAATTGACGGTGCGCGCGTATTTCGCCAGCACGCCGCGTTCGGTGCGCGGTTTCGGCGCCTTCCAGGCCGCGGCGCGCCGCGCGAGCTCGGCGTCGTCGAGAGCGATCGACAGCGTCTTGCGGTCGGCGTCGATGGTGACCATCTCGCCTTCGCGGATCAGTGCGATCGGTCCGCCGCGGAACGATTCGGGAGCGACGTGGCCGACCACCAGCCCGTGGGTGCCGCCCGAGAAGCGGCCGTCGGTGATCAGGCCGACCGATTCGCCGAGACCCTGACCGACCAGCGCGGCGGTGACCGCGAGCATCTCCGGCATGCCCGGCGCCCCGGCGGGACCCTCGTTGCGGATCACCACCACGTCGCCGGCCTTGATCGCGCGCCGACCGATCGCATCGAAGCACGCGTCCTCGGAATCGAACACCCGCGCCGGTCCGGTGATGCTGCGCTTCTTGAGTCCCGCGATCTTCGCCACCGCGCCCTCGGGCGCGAGGTTGCCGTGCAGGATCACGATGTGCCCGGTCGGGAAGAGCGGTTTGTCGAGCGGCTTCACCACCACCTGCGCGCGCTGGTAGATCGAACGCACCTTCGCCAGGTTTTCTGACAGGGTCTTGCCGGTGATGGTCGGGCAGTCGCCGTGCAGAAGGCCAGCGTCGAGCAGCGCCTTGAGCACCGCGGGCGTGCCGCCCACCTTGTGCAGTTCGTGCATCGCGAAGCGGCCGCCAGGCTTCAGGTCGGCGATCCACGGCGTCTTGGATCCGATACGATCGAAGTCGGCGAGCGTCCACTCGACCTCGGCCTCGCGCGCGATCGCCATCAGGTGCAGCACCGCGTTGGTCGAACCGCCGAGGGCGAGCACGAAGGTGTAGGCGTTCTCGAGCGAGCGGCGGGTGATCAGGTCGCGCGGCCGGATGTTGTCGCGCACCGCCTTGATCAGCACGCGGCCGGCGAGGAACGATTCGCGCTCCTTGGCCGACGACACCGCGGGATAGCTGGCGTCGTAGGGCAGCGACAGGCCCATCGCCTCGATCGCCGAGGACATGGTGTTCGCGGTGTACATGCCGCCGCATGAACCCTGGCCCGGACACGCCTCGCGCTCGACCTTGGCCACGCCCTCGTCGTCGAGCTTGCCGGCCTGGTGGCGGCCGACCGCCTCGAAGATCGAGACGATGTCGACCTCGTCGCCGTCCTCGGTCATGCCCGGCAGGATCGAGCCGCCGTAGACGAAGATCGACGGGATGTTCAGGCGCGCCATCGCCATCACGCAGCCGGGCATGTTCTTGTCGCAGCCGCCGAAGGCGATCAGGCCATCGTGGTGCATGCCGCCCGAGACGACTTCGATCGAATCGGCGATGACCTCGCGCGAGACCAGCGAATAGCGCATGCCGGAATGGCCCATCATGATGCCGTCGGACGCGGTGGGTGCGCCATAGATCTGCGGCACGCCGCCCTCGGCGCGCACGCCCTCTATGGCCTTGCGCGCGAGCCGGTCGAGGTGGGCGTTGCAGGGCGTGATGTCGCTGAACAGCGAGGCGACGCCGACCAGCGGGCGCGAGAAGTCGTCGTCGTGGAAGCCCACGGCGCGCAGCATGCCGCGGTTCGGAGCGCGCTGGATGCCGCCGGTGGTGGTGCGGCTGCGGGGATTCGCTGGCTGGGTCATGGTCGATCCTGTCGGTGCGCGTGCCGCGACAGGGATACGGCCGGCCCTGGGGGGTTCAACCGCCGTTGCCGTTTCGCCGCGTGGTGGACGCGCAGCGCGGCCGCCGCAGACGCTCGATCACCGACACCACCAGCTGCCACGGCGGCACCGCGATGAGCATGGTGTGGAACGGATCGAGCCCGCAGGGTCCGCGGGCGGCGAGGAAGGCCTCGTAGCGCAGGCGCAGCGCCTCCATCGCCAGCGGCCGGTCCTCGGCCAGACGGGCGCACCAGGCGGCCGCCGAGCAGGCCCCGCGCGCGAGCGCGGCATCGAGTTCCCAGCCGCTGCGCCGCAGGTCGACGATCTCGCCGGCGAGCACCGGCCGTTCGGGTTCGGCGGCTAAGATGTCGACGAAGTGCCGCGGTCCGAGGATGCACCCCGCGTCGTCGTCGAGCACCCGTGCGGTAAGCTGGAATCCGCTCACCGTCGTTGTGCT
>JACDEN010000686.1 GCA_013816415.1 Planctomycetota bacterium | reverse complement strand
GCCCATGACCGTGTAGTTGTTCGGCGACGAATCGACGCTGCCGGGCGTGATGTCGGCGACCAGGAAGGTGCCGGCGTCGGTGCCGTCGGTGCGCCAGAGTTCGCGACCGTGTTCGTTGTCCGTCGCGGTGAAGTAGACCACGCCATTGAACCGCGTGTAACCGTAAGGCTCGGAGGATTCCGATGCGCCGTCCGCGGAGGCGGAGGGATCGCTGATCAGCGTCGCCACCTCGCCCGACGCTCGCGCCGACAGCAGGAGGAGAGTTCCGAAGAGCATGGCCAGGATGAAGCCGGAACGGTCGCGCATGGAATCCCCCAAGGGGATGCACGATTGACCGTCGCCGCCAGAGTCAATTGAAACGATTGGGGCGTTAGACTACTTCGCGGCGGCCGCGGGCTGCTTCAGCACCTCGCGGATGGTCTTGGTCAGCACCTGCGAGGTGAACGGCTTCGGCAGGAACGCCGAGACGTGGCCGTGCTCGCGCTCGCGCTCCATCTCCTCGTCGACGTGTCCCGAGATCAGCACCACCTTCAGGTCGGGCTGGGTGGTGCGGATGCGGCGCGCCAGCTCGAATCCGTTGATGCCTGGCATCTTGAGGTCGGTGATGACGAGATCGACGGCGGCTCCGCGCTGAGCGAGCATGGTCAGGGCCTGCTCTCCCGAGGCGGTGGTCAGGACGCGATAGCCATTCTCGGTCAGCACCTCGGCGAGGATCGAGCTGACGTGGGCCTCGTCATCGACCAGCAGGATGGTCTCGTTGCCGCGCATCGCCTCGGTCGCTTCCATCTTCGCGGGGGCGGCTTCCGTCTGCTCCTGGCGCTGCAGATAGATGGTGAAGGTGGTGCCGGCGCCGGGCGCGCTCTCGACGTGGATGTGGCCTTTGTTCTGCTGGATGATGCCGTAGACGGTCGACAGCCCGAGGCCGGTGCTCTTGTCGCCTTCCTTGGTGGTGAAGAACGGCTCGAAGATCCGCGGGATGACCGCGGCATCGATGCCCTGGCCGTCGTCCTGGATCGACAGCGCCACCCACGTCCCCGCGGGAATGGAATCGGGCTGGCCCTCCTTGGCGGCGGCGAGCCGCTCGACGCGCGTGCGCACCGAGATGCGTCCGCCGGCGGGCATCGCGTCGCGGGCATTGAGCACGAGGTTCATCACCACCTGCTCCATCTGGGCTGGATCGGTGAGCACGGTGCCGAGCTCATTGGCGAGATCGAAGTCGAAGGTGATGTCCTTGCTGATCACCCCGCGCAGCAGTGGCTCGAGATCGCGGATGATGGAGTTCACCTCGACCAGCTGCGGGCGCATCTGCTGGCGGCAGGCGAACGCCAGCAGCTCGCGGGTGAGCATCGAGGCGCGCTGAGCCGCCCACTGGATCGCCTCGGCATGGCGCAGCGCCTTGGGATCGCCGACCACGCGCGGCCGCAGCAACTCGCAGTTGCCGATGATCGCGGTCAGGATGTTGTTGAAATTGTGGGCGATGCCGCCGCTGAGCCGGCCGATCGCCTCCATCTTCTCGAGCCGGCCGATGCGCTCCTCGCGGCGGCGGTTGGTCTCCTCCCACTGCTTGCGTTCGATCGCGTAGCGGATGGTGCGCGCGAGCTGGCTGCCTTCGAGGCTGTCCTTCGGGATGTAGTCCTGCGCGCCCTGCTGCACCGCCTGGCACGCCAGTGTGGTGTCGTTGAAACCGGAGAGGATGACCACCGGGATGTCGTGCGCCTTCGCGGAGATGGTCTGGAAGGTTTCCAGGCCGCTGCTGTCGGGCAGCGACAGGTCGAGCAGGATGACGTCGCACGCGTGGTCGGGCGTCTCGAGATAGGTCAGCGCATCGCGCAGCCGGCTGCAGTGGGTGATCTCATAGCCGGTGAGCAGGCCCTCGGCGAGGTATTCCTGGAGCAGCCGGGCGTCGCCCGGGTTGTCCTCGACCATCAGGATCTTCACGGAGTTCACGAGCATGCGGACCTCGAAAGGGGCTGGAAAACGGCGGCGGTTATCGACAGATGACGCACGGGGCTTTTGATTACAAGGAATACGGCGGCATCCATATGCGCCGATCGTCCGCTGCTGGTGCGCTCCATCATGCGAACTCCGATCAGTCGACTATCCGGCGCGAGCGGTCAGGGCCAATCCCGACCTCCCACATCTTGCACGTGCCGACGCCCCGTCGGCCCCGTCGGCTGGGGCCGCCTGAAACACCTGCACCACCTGGCAACGACGGCCGTCACCAGGAGGTCATGAGGTCGGCCCGCTGGCTCCGACGGGCGACCGGCTACCGTGGCGACATGGCCGGGATGCGGGCTGACAGCGGACGGTTCGCGCCCTCCACCACCGGAGCGGCGCACCCGGGGACGCTGCTCGCGGCCCTGCTGAGCTGGTTGGACGCGCGCAGCCGTGGCGGCGCCATCCTGCTGCGGCTCGAGGACCTCGACCGCACGCGCTGCACGCCCGCACACGCGCGGTCCATGCGCGAGGATCTCGCCTGGTTCGGACTCGACTGGGATGCGGTGGTCGAACAGCACGCGTGCGCACCCGCGCAC
>JACDEN010000685.1 GCA_013816415.1 Planctomycetota bacterium | reverse complement strand
GCGATGAGGGGCGCGGTTCATTCCATCGTCCACGCTAGCAGGTTGCGGAAAAACCGCATCCTGCTAGCGATCAAAAACCCGGCGCAACCTACGGTCGCTATTCTGCCGGGTTTTTGATCGTCGACTTTTTACATTCAGGAGGCAGACGCCCCCTGAAACCCCTGCGCGCGCTGCAGCGCTGCAGGGGTCGGTACCGGCAAAGCCACGGCGGCCGCGGTGATGGATGGTGGGTGATGAATGAAGAAAGCCGCTCGCATCGCCGACGCAGCGGTCCACCCTGTCCGTCCCCGGAGACCGCCATGGCCGAAGTCGTCAGGAAAGTACGCCTCACCCCGATCACCGACTACGTCGCGAATCCGCACCGCGGCACCTGCACCTTCCAGCACTTCGAGGGCGACGAGCTGTTCCCGGGGACGAGCTGGTCGGAAGAGGGCCCCATCCGCTTCCCGGCGCGGATCCACGTGGGCGCCCACCCCCAGTACCTGCCGACCACCGTGTCCTACTGTCGTTGGTTCTGGCGCGCGATGGAGCCCGAGCAGGGCCGCTTCGACTTCGCCATGATCGACTCGGCCTTCGCGGTGTGCGCCGAGCGCGGCCAGACCCTCGCGGTGCGCCTCATGGCGTTCGGATCCGCCGCCCAGCCGCAGGTGCCCGACTGGTACGCGAAGAAGCATCCGATGCAGGGCAACGGCCAGCCGCTGCACGACGCGCCGGAGTACCTCGAACACTGGGGGAATTTTGTCAGCGAGTTCGCGCGCCGCTACCAAGCCCATCCGCTGCTCGAATCGATCGACATCACCTTCATCGGTCCGTGGGGCGAGGGCGACGGAGAGTGCAGCGCGGCGCAGTGCGAGCGCTTCAATGCGCTGTGGAAGCAGGCCTTCCCACGCACACCCCGCCTGGCGCTGATCGCCGGCGAGCAGATGCGCGTGGCGATCGCGTCAGGAGCGGGCTGGCGCTGCGACTGCTACGGTGACCTGTCCGCCGCCGGCAGCACCTGCGTGCTCAAGAGCAATTCCTGGAACCACACCTTCGACGCCTATCCGCGCTCCATCGCCGAAGGCCGCGCGCAGGATGCATGGAAGACCGCGCCGGTGCATTTCGAGACCTGCTGGGTGCCGCTGGCGTGGTTCCAGCGCGGATATGATAATGAATTCGATCTCGACTTCGTGCTCGAGCAGGGGCTGAAGTACCACGGCACCTATTTCATGCCGAAGTACACCGCGCTGCCCGCGCCGTGGATCGACCAGCTCTCGGCGTTTTCCAACCGCCTGGGCTACCGCTACATCTTCCGCAGCGCCACCCTGCAGAGCCCGGTGGCGAAGGGTTCGAGCTTCCAGCTGCAGGCGTGGATCGACAACGTCGGCGTCGCGCCGATCTACCACCGTTACGATGTCGCCGTGCGCCTGCGCCAGCGCGAGCGCGAGGAGATCATCGTGCTGCCCGAATTCGACATCCGCACCTGGCTGCCTGGCGATGTCTGGATCGACCGCGCGGTCAAGATCCCGGACGGTTTCAAGCCCGGCTGGGTCGACGTCGCCGCCGGACTCATCGATCCCGCCACCAAGCAGGCGAAGATCCGCTTCGCGGTGAAGGAGAGCTTCTCGGACCGCTGGGTGTCGCTTGGGGGGATCGAACTGGATTAGGAAGAACCGTCCTCGTCGATGATGCCGGCCGAGCGACCCGGCAGGGGGTCCGCCAGGGCCACGCCCAGCCAATCGCCCTGCAGCGAGATCGCCCGCCGCCGGGAGCGTGAACCGACGATGGATTCCGGCAGCGCCAGCGGGCGGTCGCTGAGATTCGCGATCAGCGTGCGGATCAGTTTCCCGGAACGCAGCCGCAGGATCGCCAGGTCCGCCATCTCGTCGGTGGGCAGCACCTCGGCGCCCGAGAACTCGAGCGCCGCATGGAGCGCGATCAGCAGAGGAGACGGAGAATCTCCGCCGCCGATGAGGAGACTGCCGTCGAACGTGACGCTGTCCGCCCCGCCGCGCGCGAGCCCGGCGAGGCTCGCGACCAGCCACGCGGCGCCGATGTCCTGGTGCAGACGGGGATCGACCACGCCGTGCAGACCCATGCTGAGCACCGATACCGCGATGGAAGAACCTCCGGCGATGGCGCGCGCGCTCGCGATCATATCGGGGATGGCCGCGGTGTTCTCGAGGATCGAGCGGTCGTCGACGGCGTGGACCTGGTGGTGGAGGTCGAACGCCACCACTTCCAGCGGGCCGCTCTCTGGCCGTTCGCGATTGAGCGCACAGAAGTGTCTGCGGCTGCCGCCGCCGATCGGCGCGCCGAGCGGCATCAGCTCGAGCCGCGCCGAGCGCACGAGTCCGACCGGCGTCGTCTCGCGATTCCCGTCGAACACCAGGACGCGCGCCACGTTGACGCGGTGTTCGAGCAGCGTCTCGCGAAGATCCGCCCACGGCGCAGGCTGCCCAGTGGTAGTGACGACCAGCTCGATCGGGCGCGGCATCACGGTGATGAAGTGATGGCAGTCCCGTGCCCAGCGGATGCGCAAGGCCTCCGTGCGC
>JACDEN010000684.1 GCA_013816415.1 Planctomycetota bacterium | reverse complement strand
CATCTATGCGCTGAGAGCCGAAGCCACGTTCTGAGATGGGTACACGATCCATCGTCAAGCTCGTGGCACCGCCATCCGAGTCGCGCACCCGATGGCGATACCTGGCCATCCTGGTGATCGCGTTCGTGCTGCAGGCGGGGGCGATCATCAGCATGTACGCCATCTCCCGCCGGAACCTGGCGATGGCCATGGGGAGAGAGACCGAAGTGGCCGTGCACGCGCTCGCCCACGAGATCGAACGGATCTCGTGCAAGGGAAACGGAGAGTTCCTTCGCGGACTCTGCGTCAGAGTGCGTGACGCCTACCGCCTGCACGGGGTCGCCCTGGTGACGATCGATGGGTTCCTCCTCGCTGATGCGAGCGGCGGGCCGATCGGTGTCCGTCCGAGCGTGTTCGCCGCGAACCCGCGATTGGTGGCATCGGCATCCACCGCCGGACGGATGAGCGAGTCCGTCGCCGATCCGGAGCCCTTGGATCGCCTGTACGTGCGGATGGCCGACACGCATGGCCTGCCGATCGTGGCATGCGTGACCTCCATCGATTTGTTTCCGGCATCGGTGAGCGCGCTCGACAAGACCGCCATGGTCGCGCTGGGCATCGCGGTGGCGGTGTCCATCCTGGTCGCCGCCGTCGTATCGGCGACCTGGGCCGCGCGCTTGCAGGCGAGCATCCAGTCAGAGCGGCTGCAGCGCCTCGTCAGCGTCGGGACCATGGCGGCGTCGGCTGCGCATGAGATCCGTAATCCTCTCGGCATCATCATCGCGTGTGCGGAGAAGATCGAGCGCTCACCTGGCGCCCCGCCAGGAACCGGTGCCTGGTGCGAGACCATCATCGCCGAAGCGCTTCGGGCCAGCGGCCACGTCGAGGAGATGCTCGATCTCTCCCGCGACATGCAGATGCGATCCGAGCGGATCGATCTCGCGGCCATCGCCCGAGCCACGGTCGGATCGCTGCTCCCCCGTGCAGCGGCCATGAAGTCGGGATTGAGCTGCGATGCTCCTGCGGAAGCCTTCCTGATGGGGGACGCATCGCGATTGCGTCAAGTCCTCGTCAACCTCATCGTCAACGCGCTGGAAGCCGTCCACCCGACCGCGGGCAACGTCGTCGTGGCCGTCCGGACGGACCGCGGCCGAGCCATCGTGGTGATCTCCGACGACGGCCCCGGCCTCCCTGACGAGGTGAGGAAAGCCCTCGGGGTGCCCTTCCTCACCACCAAGCCGGATGGAGTGGGTCTCGGCCTCCATGTCTCGCTGCGGATCCTCAAGCGCCATGGGGCCGCGATCGAGGTGGATTCCCGATCCGGCTCGGGCACGGCATTCACCGTCTCGTTTCCAGCGATAGGTTCAGAGGGCGATGCGCATACTGATCGTGGATGACGAGGAGACCTTCGCTCGGCTGATCGCCGAGTCAGTGGAAGCCGAGGGCAACCACGCCGTGGAGCGCGTGGAGAGCGTCGATGCGGCGCTCCTCCTCTGCGGCACCCGCGGATACGATCTCGTCCTGAGCGACCTTCGGCTGCCAGGGCCGAGCGGCCTCGATCTGCTCGCCCAGATCAAGCGCCGCTGGCCCAGTGTCCATGTCGTGCTGATGACCGCTTTCGCTGACGTCGGCACCACGCGGCTCGCGCTCAAAGGCGGCGCTTTCGACTATCTGGTGAAACCGTTCCAGCACGACGAGCTGATGGACATCGTCAACCACGTGCTCGCCATCCGCTTGAACGACGGGCTTCTCCTCGACTCAATGCCTCCGGTGGCGCTGGCTGACATGGTCGGCGCCAGCCGACCCATGCAGGCGCTCTTCTCCGAAGTCCAGCGCACGGCCCGCAGCGACGCATCCGTGCTGGTCCTTGGGGAAAGCGGCACCGGCAAGGAGCTGGTGGCGCGGGCCGTGCATCGCCTGAGCGACCGGAACGGCGGCCCCTTCATCGAGGTGCATAGCTCCACGCTGTCGGAGGGTCTCGTCGAAAGCGAGTTGTTCGGTCATGAGCGGGGCGCGTTCACCGGAGCCGATCAGCGCAAGCGAGGCATGTTCGAACTCGCCGAGGGCGGCACGATCTTCCTCGACGAGATCGGAGAGATGCCGCTGGCGCTGCAGTCCAAGCTGCTGCGCGTCCTCCAGGAACGCAGTTTCTATCGGGTAGGAGGCAGCGAGTTGGTGCGCGTGGATGTGCGCGTCGTCGCGGCCACCAATCGTGATCTGCCGGCGGATGTGGCTGACAAGCGGTTCCGCGAGGACCTGTACTACCGGCTCGATGTCGCCAGCATCAGCGTCCCGCCCCTGCGCGAGCGGATGGGGGACGTGCCCTTGCTGGCGCGGCACTTCCTCTCGGCCGCCGGGCGATCGACGGTCGCCGTGGGCCCCTCGGCCATGAAATTGCTCAACGAATACACCTGGCCCGGGAATGTCAGGGAGTTGCGGAACGTCATCGAGCGCGCCTTGATCCATTGCGGTGATGGGCCGCTGGAACCCCACCACCTGCCGGAACGGCTTTCGCGTCAGGACGCCGCGCGGTTCCCGTCCGTGGAACCGCGTGGTC
>JACDEN010000683.1:1910-2538 GCA_013816415.1 Planctomycetota bacterium | reverse complement strand
CGCCAACGCGACCCACGCCAGCGACGGCCGGCGGAAGCGCCGCCCCATGCCGACCGCGACCACCGCGAGCGCGATCGCCACCGCGGTCTCGAACAGCGGGCGCGCGAAAAATCCGGATCCCCCCTTGAGCGCGAGCACCGCGAGCCCGGCGATGAGGATCAGCCAGGAGGCGAGGGAGGTCACTGGGACCGTCCTAGGTTCTGGGTCCTTGGTCCTGCGTTGGCGGGAATGGGAAGCATCATGGACTGCGTTCTGAGACCAGCGTTCTACTTTCTACGTCGGTCGCCATGGGAACGTCCGGTGCCCTGAATCCTGCGTCGTGAGTCTTTTCTCCGACACAGGACGGAGAACCCAGCACCCAGCACCATCGATCACGCCGGCTTCGCCACGTGCTCGGAACCCGGCTCGCGTCCGTAGCCGTACTTGTAGGCGTAGTCGTAATAATAATAGCCGTCGCTCTCGCGGCGTTCGCCGTTGAGCACGGTGCCGAGCAGCTTGCCCTCCATCGGCAGCATGCGCGCCATCACCTGGCGGATCAGGTTCTTCGAGGTGTAGCGGTCGCGCACCACCAGGATCACGCGATCGGCATGTTCGGCGACCGCGAAGGCGTCGGAGACCAGTCCGAGCG
>JACDEN010000683.1:0-1900 GCA_013816415.1 Planctomycetota bacterium | reverse complement strand
GACAAAATCGTAATGGGTGCGCGCGCGCTCGATGGTGGACCCGAGCGCGGCACTATGCAGCAGCTCGGCGGGATTCGGCGGGCGCACGCCGACCCCGAGGAAGTCGACGTTCGGGAAGACCGTCGCCATCGGCTCGATGCCGGTCTCGCCAGCCAGGATGAAGCTCAGGCCGCGCTCATTGGTCAGGCCGACGTGGTGATGCAGGGTCGGCTTGCGCATGTCGGCGTCGATCAGCAGGACCTTGACGCCGGTCGAGGCCAGGGTGATGGCGAGACGGGTCGAGACCGTGCTCTTGCCTTCGCCGGGACTGCACGAGGTGATCGCGAGGACCTGCGTGCGTTCGCCGGGACGGCGCGCCAGGCGCAGCGCCGCGCGGATCGCGCGGTAGGCCTCGGCGAGATTGTGCGGCTCCTCGGGATTGCCCTGGTTGCCCAGCGGCTGGAGGTTCGCGACGTGCGGAATCTGTCCGATCATCGGCAGCCCGGTGAGGGCCTGGACGCTGGCGGCGCCGCGCACGCGCCGGTCGAGATTCTCGACCAGCAGCGCGGTCAGCGCGCCGGCGGCCAGCCCGAGGAACGCAGCGGCGGCGACGAACAGCGTCTTCTTGATGTTGACCGGCTCGAGCGTCGCCTTCGCCGGATCGACGACCAGCACGCGGTTGGTGTCGAGGCGGCTCGAGACCTCCTCCTCGCCGAGGCGGGTGAGCAGCTGCTCGAACAGCTTCTCGCGCGAATGCGTCTCCTGGTCGAGGGCCTCGAGGCTGATCAGGTCCTGCCGGTAGGCGTTGAGCTGGATCTCCTGGCTGGCGACGCGCTCGGCCAGATCCTTCATCTGCGATTCGAGCTGCTGGTGGTCGGCGCGGATGGTGGCCATCGCCATCGCCATCGATTCGGCGAGATGCTCGCGCTTGGTGGCGATCTCCTGTCCGATCTCGATCGCGCGCGGGTGGCGGTCGCCGTACTTCTGCCCGATGGCGATCTGGCGGTCGAGCAGGTCGAAGAGCTGCTTCTGCTGCTCGACCACCACCGGATGGCTGCTGACCGCCTGCACGCGCAGCAGCGCCTGCAGCCGCTTGCCGGGATCGGTCATCGCCTGCGCCTCGTCGAGCTGGTCGATCACCGAACGCTTCGCCGCCAGCTGCTTGTCGAGGTCGACGCGCTGGAGATTGAGCGCGGCCAGGCGGTCGGAGTACTGGTTGTGGTCGGGGTCCGAATTCAGGACGTTGCGGTCGCTGCGGAAGCGCTGCGCCTGCGCGCGCGCCTCCTTGACGCGGTCGCGCTCGTCCGCGACCTGCTTCGAGAGGAACACCAGCGCGCCGCGCGAGCGCTCGGTCTGGCGCTCGGCCTGCTTGGCGAGGAACGAATTCAGCACGGCTTCGAGCCCGGCCTTGGCGCGGCCCGCATCCTCGTCGCGCAGCGCCGCCTCGATCACCCAGCTGTCGCGGCTGGTGGTGATCTTCAAGCGCTTGCGCAGGACGATCACCGGATCGCCGCGGCCCTGGTAGGCGGGACCGGCGCGCAGTTCGCTGTTCTTCAAGGCCTGCTCGAGCACGCCATTTGACAGCAGGAAGTCGCGCTGGGTGTTCAGCAGGCTGTATTCGACGCGCGCCGCATCCGGATCACGCTCGAAATCGACGGCCTGGCGGCCGCGGTCGACGGCCAGGCTGGCCTTGGCCTCGAACAGCGGCGTCATGCGGAATGAACCGAGGACCACCGCGGCGGCGACCACGATCGCGGCCGAGATCGCCCACACCCGGCGGCGCCAAACGATGGTCAGCAGATCCCCGAGGGTCAGCGGCGCGGCGGCGGCGCCCTGTGGGACGGGCTGGGCCCCGGGCCCGGGAATGTTTGCCATGATCGATCATCCTTTCGCGCACTCGCGCCGCCGCTATGGGATAGGC
>JACDEN010000682.1 GCA_013816415.1 Planctomycetota bacterium | reverse complement strand
CATCTCGGTGCGGAAGACGCCCTGCTGCAGCAGCGCGCCGACCACCAGCACGGCGACCAGTGCCCGCGCCCACATCACCACCACCGTCCGCGGCTGCCGCTCGACGGTGAGCGCGCGCGGCTGATCGGCGTGCAGCACGGCGACAGCCGGCCACCACGCGGTGGCGGCGGGACACCACAGGCAGCCGAGGACGACGCCGGCGAGGATGCCGATGCAGGCCTGCCAATGCGGCATCCACCCGACCGCCAACAGCTGCGCGCACGCGATGGCGAAACCGGTGGCACGCCCGACCGCCGAGGCGAACGCGTCTCCGCGGGCCGCCTGCATCGCGGCGAGCAACGGCACCAGGCAGACCAGGATGGAGCCCGAGGTGGCGAACGAGGGCGCGGGCGAACCGGCCTGGACGAGTCCGCCGAGGTGCCAACCGCACAGCGCGCTGGCGCTGGCCGCGATCCAGGTGACGGGCGAGCGCGCGCAGATCAGTGCGGCGGAGAGCGCGACGGCGAGCGCGATCAGCTCGGGTCGTCGCAGCGCTGCGAAGGTCGGCGTCTGCGACCACGCCGCCCAGCCGGTCAGCCCAATCGCCGCGACGATCACCGGCAGGGGGTGCGCGCGGCACCACGATTGCAGCGGGTAGACGAAGCGCGCGAGCATGGCAGACGTTGCGCGACCGCGGTGCGCGACGCAATCGGGAAGCCGCCCGGCGGGGACCTCATCCTGCGGGCTTTTGCCATTGAACCTCGGCGCCGGGCCCTGCAATGCGCCGCGTGCCCGCTCCGCAACTGACTCCCCCCGGACACCTGCACCTGCACGTCGTGCTGGTCGCGGTCACGCCGCCGCTGCTGGCGCTGATCACCTCCGGGACGCTCGCGGTCCTCGGCCGCGGCCGCGCCTCGCGGATCCTCGGCTGGATCGGCATCGCCATGGCCTGGGTGCTGCTCGCCCTCTTCCTCAAGCCGGGCGGCATCGCGGCCGCGCTCGGCGCTCCGCTGGCGGGCGGATGGATCGTCATCGGCACCTGGCAGGTGGCTGCCGCCTTGGCCGCCTCAGCGTGGACGGCCTGGTATTGGCTGCCGGACGCCGCCGTGAACCCGACCTGGTGGGCGCTGCGGGTCGCGGTCGCCATGACGCTGCCGCTGTGCGTGCTGCCGGCGCTGATGCTCGCGTGCGAACCGGATCTGCGCTGGAACGGCCCCGCCGGCGCCGCGCGCCGCAGCACCCTGCGAGTCTCGTCCGCCCTGATCCTGACGGTCGCGTGCTGGGTGACGCCTTCTGCGCTGGCCATGGCGATCGCGGCGGCGGTGGTGGCGATGACCGCGACCTCGGCGTGGCGGCTGCCGGCGGCGCTGGCATGCCTGGGGGCATCGGCCTCGCTGCGGATGCTCAGCGCGGGGTAGTCACCGGGCCTTGCATCCCGGCGCATGAACGGCGACCATGGCGGCGCGCATGATCATCGCATGGATGCCGAGCGAGCGGGGCCTGACGAAATTCGACGGCCCCATCGTCGACTCCATCCCGGTGCAGGCGGTGTGGCTGGACCTCGTCGACATCACGCGCGATGAGGAGATCCTGGTCGAGAAGCTGATGGGCATCGACATCCCGACCCGCGCCGAGATGCAGGAGATCGAGGTCTCGAGCCGACTGTACCGCCAGGGTCCGGTGTCGTACATGACGGCGACCCACCTGATCAAGACCGAGACCGAGAATCCCGAGACCTCAGCGGTCACCTTCATCCTCTGCCGCGACCGCCTGGTGACGCTGCGCTACGCCGAGCCGTGGTCGTTCCGCACCTTCGCGCAGCGCGCCGGCAAGTCCGGAGCGGTCACCGCCGAGCACGTCTTCGTCCACCTGATGGAGATCACCGTCGAGCGCCTCGCCGACCTGCTCGAACTGGTGTCGATCGAGCTCGAGCACCTGTCGCAGCAGATCTTCCGCCGCCGCCAGGGCGACGTCGAGGTCGATCTGCAGCGCGCGATCTTCAAGATCGGCACCTGCGGCAACATCGGCGGCAAGGTGCGCGAGAGCCTGCTCGACAAGAACCGCGTGGTCACGTTCTCGGAGCAGGCCACCCAGGATTGGATGAGCCCCGACGCGCGCTCGCGCCTGAAGGCGGCGCAGCACGACATCCAGTCGCTGTCCGACCACGCGACCTTCACCGCGTCGAAGATCAACTTCCTGCTCGATGCCACGCTCGGCCTGATCAGCATGGAGCAGAACCGCATCATCAAGATCTTCTCGATCGCCGCGGTGATCTTCATGCCGCCGACCCTGGTCGCGAGCATCTACGGCATGAATTTCAAGCGCGGCATGCACGAGCTGGAATGGAAGTACGGCTACGAGTTCGCTCTCGGACTGATCCTGCTGTCGGTGATCATCACGTTGTGGTTCTTCAAGCGCAAGAAATGGCTGTGATCGCCGCGATGCGGAGGCCGGGATGACCTCGCCCGGCAGCGACGGACGCGAGCTGCCTGGTCGCCGGGTGCTGGTCTGGGGTTTCGGACGCCACGGAGGGGGCCTGGCCGCCGCGCGCCACTGCGC